>CBFGOB010000268.1:0-4415 GCA_965650215.1 uncultured bacterium
TGGCGACAGCCCTGCAGGCGGATCGATACGGAATCTCGTGGAGAGGCGGACACGCCGTGAATCTAAAACGGAAATTCCGCCGGGCTAGTGGAAGTATCGGCAAAAACCCGGTTTTTCCGGATGGGGCATCACTGGTTGCCGGCGACCACCATCTCGACAAAGATCATCGGATCGCCCTTCACCCGGTCGGCCTCTTCCTGGATTTCATCGGCCGCCACCGGATCATTTTCCTCGCGCAGCTTTTTGACCCTCGTTTCGAGTCCCAGAATGTAGGTCTGCAGCTCGTCGTTGAGAGCGCTGACCAAATCGGCGTCGATCCGGGCCTCATTCTTCTGGAAGGTCTCGAAAAACTGCGGGAAGCCGATCCGGTCCTCGAACTTGTCCGGCAGCTCCTCGCCCACGCGGTTGCCGCCCTGCACCTGGGCCGCCACAAACAGGTCGAATTCCTTCTCCAGGCGATCCTTCTCGTATTTTTCGATATTCTTCCGGATCAGCCGTTTGCCCTCTCTCCTGAACTCGATCATGTTCCTTTCCAGGGCGTCGTCACGCCTGCTGATGTCAAACGCACTCTTGCGAATCATCACTGCCTGCGCGTTTTTGAGGAACTCGGCGACGTTGAGTTTGGCGACCGTGGGCACCGCCACGGCTGGGACGGTAGTCTCCTCAGGAACCCTGCTCGGCTGAACCTCCCGCGGCTCCTCGTGCTTCGCCACGGGCTCCTCCGGTTCCGGCTCCTCGACACGCTCCGGGGCTGGCCGTGGAGCAGGCTTCTGGCGCGGCGGACGCGGCGGGCGCGGCGGCGGTTGATTGCGCACGCTTGAAGGCTCGGGCAACACCACCACCGTTGCCCCAGGGCCCGGCTTCGGCCCATCCTTCGCGGCCGCAGGAGCCAGCTTCTCGCGCAAAAGGTAGGCGCAGAGGCCCACGGCAAGGATCAGCACCAGTATCAGCATGCCGTTGTTGCTTTTCTGAGGGGGTGGCACGTAGGCGCGGGAGTGGACCGCGGGGCGTGCAGCTGGACGGCGACCCGGAGCCGCAGCCGCGGAAATCAGGCGCGGACCAGCACTGCTTTCGATCTTTTGGAGATCATCCGCAATCTGCGACGCCTTCTGGTAGCGCATCTCCGGCCGCGGATGGGTCGCCTTGCGCACCACCGCATCCAGACGCGCATCGCAATGGCAAATCGCGGACGGCGGTCGTGGATCGGCCTCAGGCAGCTTGCCAGTCAGCAGCTCGTGGAGCATGACTCCTAACGAGAAGATGTCCGCCCGCTGATCGGCATGATGCGGCGGCACCAGCACTTCCGGCGCGGTGTAGCCCGGGGTGCCGTATATCACTTCGCCTTCCTGGACCTTCAGGTCCGCCGGACGCGCGAGACCGAAGTCGCCGATCTTCGGCTGTGCATACTGGTCGAGGAGGATGTTCGCCGGCTTGATGTCGCGATGGAGGATGCCGTGGTCATGCGCGTGGGCGAGGCCCAGCGAGATCTGCTTGAGCAGACGCATCACTTCCGCCGGATCGACCGGCATCCCGCCGCTCGCATCATGCAAGGAAAGACCCGGCACGTACTCCATGACAATGAAAAGCATGCCGGCCACTTCGCCGAAATCAAAGACACCGATCAGGTTCGGATGGTTGAGCTTGGCCATGGCCTTGGCCTCCGACTCAAAACTCTGGCAAAAGGATGCGTCGCTGCTGAATTCCGCCGGCAGGATCTTGATCGCCACCTCGCGATCGAGGGAAATCTGCACGGCATGATAGACCGCACCCATGCCACCGGTGGCAATCAGCGAATGGATCTGATAGTTCGGGAAAAGAGGTGCCAACTCCTCGACCGACGGCGCCAGGAATCCGGTTGCTGATTCGTATTCACTCATGGGAACTCGGGCACCCCTGCTTGCAGGCGCCGTGCAGGCGTATCGCTTATGGCAAGGGTTTACAAGGTTGAATCGGAACAATACGGACTGCGCCGGACAGCCCGCTGCGCATCATTTCGCAGAGCTCGAAGCGTCGGAGCTCCACTCAATGATGAATCCCGAAGCTTTGGCATCCGGTGCCCGTTCCACCCAACCGACAGGAGGCGTGAGCGACAATGCCGCGTTGGGCAAGGCCGGCACCTGCCCTCCCCTCCATCGGGAGGAATCCCAAGACTCACCCGTGATCCAGGCCCATTTGCCCGACTTGCAAAAACCGCCGATCCAGATGCCGTTCGCGGCAGGCAGGCCGGTGATCCATTTTTCGATGTTGAAGGCTTCGGCAACGCCGCTGATGACTAGCAGGTGACCGCCACCGGAACGGGCAAGCTCGGCGGCACCACGCCAGTCGAGCGGCTGGGCAACGTAAAGATAATGGCGGATCCCGAAGGCAACGGTGCCTGGCGGATAGATCACAGGCCCAGAGGATGCGGCGCTTGTTTGCGTTCTGCGAAGAAGCCCCGCAAGCGCGGCAGGATTGCTGCCATCCGCCCGCCACTGGATCACAAACGGATACCTCGCCTGAAGGCCGTGCGCCTCCACCTTGCCATCCACCCCGAGGGCTACAAAGCCACTGTCGGCGGCAGGCATCGCATCCGGTTTCCAAAGCGAACCATCCGCCTGCATCCACCAATCCGCACCACTTTTGGCGGCGCCGATCCACATCGGTCCGCCGGCGCGGGCACCAAACTGCCCCCGCAGCCAATCCACCGACGCATCACCGGCCGGCATCGCCAGATGCGCACCATAACTCTCGGCGAACCAGGAGGCTTCCGGCCAGCTCATCGCCTCGTCGATCAGCAGGTAATGCGACTGCCCGCTCTGCTGCGCGCCTTCGGGCATTTTCGAGCGGTCTCCCGCCAACAGCTTGCCGCGCAACTTGTCGAGCGCTTCAAGCGGGCTCGGCGGCTTGACATCCGTCACGCGAATCTCCGGCTGCACTTCCGGCTCGGGCGGGCGGTTCTCATCGATCCGCTTCTGCAATTCCTCGAGCCGCTTCCGCTGTGCCTCACGCTCCGCTGCCTGCTGGGCCTTGAGTTCCTGGGCCCTCTGCTGCTCCTCGAGCTGGTGCTTGCGGTCCGCCTCCTGTTCCGCCGCCTTCTTTTGCTCCAAGCGGTTCCACACCACATATATCGCATAGCAAAGGATGGCGATGATCAGAAAATGCGTCAGCATGCGCAAGCGATGGGCGCCGGAGGCAAGCTGCGGCGGCGGGCCTGAAGCCGCCACTTGGGCTCCAACCGCCGGTCTCGCCGCACGCGGCGACTGCGCCGCGCTTGCCGACGCCACCTTGAGCTTGGCGGCTGAGGACTTGCCCTTGGGCAACACGCCCATGCAGGCCAAGCGGAATTCCTCGACACTGGCGTAGCGCTGCATCGGATGCGCGGCCGTCGCCTGCTTGATGATCTCGAGGACCTTGCGGCCCGGAATCGTCGCCAGCTGCGCCGGCACCACCCCCACGGCGAAGGGCTTGCTGGTGTAAAGTTCGTAGAGGAGAACCCCCAGGGAATAGACATCGGCCAGCGCCGACGGACCATCCTCGCCGGCCGAAAGCTCCGGAGCCAGATAACGCGACGACACATCCTCGCCGTCGGAGGTGGTGGTGCTCGCAAATCCGAAGTTGCCGATCTTCGGCTCGTATTCGGCCGTGACCAGCACGTTGAGCGGGCACAAACCACCGTGCACAATCCCATCCTGATGGGCGCGGGCCAGACCGCTGCAGATGCCATCGATCAACCCCGACACGCGCGCGGGATCCATCGCGGCGCCCTTCATCAGGTCATGCAGCGGCTTGCCGGGCACAAACTCCATCGCCAGATAAAGCATCCCCTCGACAATGCCTGAATTGTAAACGCCGATCAGATTGATGTGGTTCAATTTCGCCATCTGGCGGGCCATGACCTCGAAGGCCTCCTTGAAGTCCTCATCCGAGCTCGCCTCGGGGGAATGCACCTTGATCGCCACATGGCGGTCCAGGGACTTTTGGTTCGCGACATAAACCGCCTGATCGGCATTCGACATGATGAGCGAAACGAACTCAAAGGCGGGCAGCAGCCCGTTCATGGTCTCAATACTTGGCGCGATGAAGGGGTGATTGCTCATTTCTAACTTAACAGGATCCGGTCGGCTGCGATCTCATCCACGCACACCAATGTCAATGCTCGGGCACTTGAATGCAAACGAGCCTTGAATTTCAACAAATCCGACCCAATCAGATGCATCAACCGGCATGGACCATACGCGCGATTTCAGGAAATCTCTCACCATTTTGCCACTTGCCGCACGAAATCCCGGCCGGGCGATTTTTTCGATTGGCGCAGGTCCGATTCCCGCTGCAGCTTCGCAAGCGGCCCTCATGAGCGACCCGACCCCTGCCGTCCTCGCACTTTGCTTTCTGATCGCGGTCGCGATCGGCGCGGCGGGCGTTTGCCTGCACTTCGG
>CBFGOB010000269.1:0-4381 GCA_965650215.1 uncultured bacterium
ATCCCGCGCGCAGGCCCTTGTCGACCTCCTCCTGGAAGAACAGCGAGTCCGACTCGGCGATCGCCTGGGCGGATTCGGGGCGGACCAGCGAGGCGTCGATTTCGATCAGCACCGGCACCCGGGAGTCGTTGGTGTCGCCGACCAGGTCGAAGGAAATCTGCGAGATCTTGCCGATCGGGATGCCGCGGAATTTAACCGGTGAGTTGGTGGTCAGGCCGCGGACCGATTCGTTGAAGAGCAGCAGGAGCTTGAGCGAGGGGTTGAAGGTCGAGCGCTTGGCGGCGTCCTTATCAGGGAAGAGTGTGAAGCTCATGCCGTCCTCGACGGCTTTGCCTGCCGCCATGCCGTCGGCAAAGCCGAAGGAGACGCCGCCGGAGACCATCGACTGGAGCGAGGGGGTGCGGACCACCACGCCCATGGCGTTGGCATTGATCTCGAGGCCGCTGCTGTTCCAGAAGCGCGTGCGGTCGGTGATCAGGCGGCTGTATTCCTCGCTGATGAAGGCGTTGTAGGTGACTTTCGATCCGTCGTCGCTGAGCTGCCGGCCTTCGATGCGGCCGACTTCGAAGCCGCGGTAGTGGACCGGGGCGCCGATTTGCAGGGATCCGGCTTCCTCGGTGGTGAGGATGATCCGTCGTCCCGGGACGTTGCTGCTGGTGGCGGGTGGGATTTCGAGGCCTTCGAACTGCGAGCGGATTTCCCGGTCGCCCGGGCCCGGGTCGAGTTCGATGTAGGCCCCCTGGATGAGTGTGCCGAGGCCGGAGATTTCCGCGGCCGAGAGCCGCGGTTTGACGACCCAGAAGCGCGAGCCCTCGCGCAGCAGCGCTTCGGCGTCGGGCTCGAACTCGGCGATCACCAGAACCGAGTTGAGGTCGGCGCTGAGCTTCACTTCCTTGACCAATCCGACCTTCACCGAGCGGCAGCGGATTTCGGTTTTGCCAGCGTAGATTTCCTCGGCGGTTTCGAAGTGGATGTGGGCGACCGGCCCGCGGGTGGCGAAGTTGCGGTAGAGCAGCCAGGTGCCGAGGATGAGGGCAAGGATCGGCACGACCCAGACGATGTTCCATCGTTGGGCCTTGCGCACCTCGGGGCTGGCCTTGGCGGGTGGTGGGGCGGGTTCTGGTTTCAAGGGGAATCGGGCTTGGTGCCGGGAGTGGGGTTGCGGGTGAGTTCGTCCATCCGGTCCCAGAGGAGCCGGGGGTCGAAGCTCATGGCGGCAAACATCGTAAGCATGACCACGGCCGCGAATGCAAGCGCTCCCGGGCCGGGAAGGATCGTCATGTAGTTCCCCAGTTGCACCAGGGAGACGAGGATGCCAACGACGAAAATATCCACCATCGACCAGCGGCCCATGAGTTCGGTGAGCAGGTAGATCCGGCCGAGGGCTTTGGGTGACGGGTGGGCCCTGCCGCTGGCGGCGGCGCAAAGCCAGACCAGGGCGGCAATTTTCAGGATCGGAATCAGGATCGAGGCGGTGAAGATGACGATCGCGATCGGGTAGGCCCCCGATTCCCAGAACGTGATCATGCCGCCGATGATCGTATTGTGGCTGACCGACCCGAATTCGGTGACGGTGAGGATCGGCAGCACGTGCGAGGGGATGTAGAGCAGGGCGGCCGCGGACATCAGGGCGATCGAGTTCTGGATGCAGTTTTTCGAGCGCAGCTCGAGTTTGCTGTGGCAGCGCGGGCAGCGCTCATGGGTGTCGATGGGCGAGACCTTGCCACAGGTGTGGCAGGAGGCGAGCCCGAGGTCGGCGGCTTTGGTTGGAGGAGGATTCATTTTTGCGCCACCTCCAGGCGGTCCCACAGTTCCTGGCGGTCGATGCCTGCGACCGCGCCCGCCATGCACAGCATCACGATGGCGAAGGCCCAGAAGCCGAAGCCGAAGTGGACTTCGGCGACCTTGGCGATCTTGAGCAGGCTGACCAGCACGCCCAGGAGGAACACCTCGACCATGTTCCACGGTTCGCTGCGGTAGGTCCATTTGATCACGTGGCGTCCGAGCGGCGGGGCGTGGCCCAGCAGCAGCGGGACACAGGAGTAGAGGATGCCGCAGATGAGCACCATCGGGCTGAGCATGGTGAAGAGGATGATCGAGATGCCGAGGATGTGGGCGTCTGCGTCGATCAGGGCCGTGGCGGTGTTGAGCAGGGTGAGGTCGCGACGGAGTCCCGCGACTTCCATGGTGAGGAAGGGGAAGCTGTGGACCAGGACCATCAGGATCAGCGCCGAGAGCGAGAACGCGCAGGCGCGGACCAGCGAGGCCGGCCGGTTCTGATAGATCACCGCGCCGCAGCGCACGCAGCGTGCGGCCATGCCCTCCTTGAGCTGGGGGGCTTCGTGGAGGGCGTCGCAGAAGTGGCAGGCGGCCTCGCGTTGCCCGCCCGGCGGTTTCGGCCAGGACAGGAACGCGCCCCAGGAGCGTTTGAATCCGGCTTTCATGTGTTCCTGAATGCGACCACCCGTTGGCAGAGCGACCCGAGCCCTTCGATCTGGCATTCCACCAGGTCGCCGGCCTGCAGGTATTGCGGCGGGTGCATGCCCATGGCCACGCCGCTGGGGGTTCCGGTGGCGATGACGTCGCCCGGCAGCAGGGTCATGAAGCGGCTGATGTAGCTGACCAGCTGTTTGACCGAGAACATCATGTCGCCGGTCCAGCTGTTCTGGCGGAGGTCGCCGTTGACCGAGCAGCTCAGGCGCAGTTTCTGCGGGTCGGCGATTTCGTCGGCGGTGGTCAGCCACGGGCCCATCGGTGCGAAGCTGTCGGCGCTTTTGCCTTTCGTCCACTGGCCGCCCATGTCGAGCTGGAAGCTGCGTTCCGAGAAGTCGCAGAAGGTGGCATAGCCGGCGACATATCGCAGGGCCTCGTGTTCCGCGACGTGGCTGGCGGTTTGGCCGATGACGAGCGCGAGTTCGACCTCGTAATCGAGTTTGGTCGAGCCCTTGGGTGTGATCACATCGTCGTATGGGCCGCTCCAGGCGCTGGTCGCCTTCATGAACAGGGCGGGTTCCGCCGGCAGTTCGCCGCCCATTTCCTTGGCGTGGTCGAGGTAGTTCTTGCCGACGCAAACCAGTTTTGACGGTCGCGCGACCGGGGGGCCGAGGCGTTCGCGTTCCTCGATGCGGGTGCCGCCGGGGCAGCCGTCCTCGACCCATTGGGCGAGAGCTTCGAGTCCGCCGCTGGCGAAGAAACCCTCGTCGTAATCGCGGAATTCACCGCTGGCATCGATGCGCCGGCCGTCGGGCAGCAGGACGCCGGGTTCCTCGCGTCCCGCGTCGCCGAATCGGATGAGTTTCATGGTGCCAATGTAGCCGATCCGTCGGAATGCGTAACCTTGAAAATCGGGGACAGCGCCCCAAACGGGCAAAAAAGAAGCGGTTCGGCGAATGATCCTAGGGAAAAACCCTTAACCCATGGGACGGTTGGCCGAACCGCTTTGTCTTGCGACGCGCTTGGGTTAGCGGCCCGGGCGGAGCGCTGCAAGATTTAATGTGGCGTTCGGAATCATTTTTTCCGGCTGTGGATTCGGGATTGTGCCGGGGCAAGGGCATTCACTAGCGTTTGCGTCATGAAACCACTTCGTCTTGCGATTTTGGGGTGTGGATCCCGCGGCCGAACCTACGCACGGATTGCCGCTACCATGAAGGATCGTTACGAGATCGTGGCGGTCGCCGACAAGGTGGCGGCACGCACGGCGACGCTGGCGGCGCTGCGTGAGCCCGGCGAGATCCGGGTCTTTGATTCCGCCGAGGCCTTGTTCGCCGAGGGCCGGCTGGCCGATGTGCTGCTGATCGCAACCCAGGATGCCGACCATTACGGCCACGCGATGGGCGCCCTCGATCTGGGGTACGACCTGTTGCTGGAGAAGCCCGCGGCCGAGACGCTGCAGCGCTGCGAGGAGCTCGACCGCAAGGCGCGCGAGGTCGGCAGCCGCATCCTGCCCTGCTTTGTGTTGCGCTACACGCCGTTCTATCAGGCGGTGAGGAAGTTCATCGACAGCGGCAGGTTGGGCAGGATCATGACCATCCGCGCGACCGAAGGGGTGGATGCGTTTCACCAGGCGCATTCCTATGTGCGCGGGCATTGGGCGAATTCGGCCAAGTCCTCGCCGATGATTGTCGCGAAGTGTTCCCACGATACGGATCTGCTCTGCTGGTTCGCCGGCTCCGAGCCGAAGGTGATCACCAGCCATGGCCGCTTGGATTGGTTCAAACCGGAAAATGCGCCTGAGGGTGCGCCCCTGCGTTGCACCGACGGTTGTCCGGCGGCTGCCGACTGCCTGTATGATGCCCACCGCTACCTGCGTGAAAAACGCAACTTCCTGCGCATGGTGATGCCGGGGGCCGAGGCGCAATCGCGGACGGCCGAGGGGATTGCC
>CBFGOB010000270.1:0-4356 GCA_965650215.1 uncultured bacterium
TGGATGGTGGATGGTGAAGAGAGCTAGTATTGTCGTCGCGTCTAAACTAGCGCTTACCGCTTACCGTTCGACTTCGAGTGGCCAGAGCATCTGCGATCGCTTGGCATGATTCAGGTGGACCGCGAGCTTCAGCTCGCGGTCCCAAGATCGAGGAACAGCCCAACTGCGATCACCTCGGTTCTCTGAAAATTGAACATCCAACATCGAAAAATGTTCGCATGCCGCGCGTCAGACCCACAGACTCACGCCCATGAAGGCACTGGTCAAAAGCAAGGCGGAGGTGGGGCTTTGGATCGAAGACGTGCCCGAGCCTTCCATCGGCATCAACGACGTCCTGATCCGCGTCCAAAAAACCGGCATTTGCGGCACGGATGTCCACATCTGGAACTGGGACGACTGGGCGCGCGCGACGATTCCGGTGCCGCTGGTGGTCGGTCATGAATTTGTCGGTGAAATCGTCGAGGTCGGGGCGAATGTCACGGACTTCCATCCGGGACAAATGGTCAGCGGCGAAGGTCACGTCGTCTGCGGACGCTGCCGCAACTGCATGGCCGGACGCCGGCATTTGTGCGCCGACACCAAAGGCGTGGGCGTGAACCGCGCCGGCGCATTCGCCGAATACATTTCGCTGCCGATGACCAATGTCTGGGTGCATGATGAAGGTGTCGATCCCGAGGTCGCCTCGATCTTCGATCCCTTCGGCAACGCGGTGCATACCGCCCTCTCCTTCCCCGTCCTCGGCGAGGATGTGCTGGTCACCGGAGCAGGTCCCATCGGCATCATGGGGGCAGCGGTCGCGAAACACGCCGGGGCGCGCTACGTTGTGATCACTGACGTGAACCCGTGGCGGCTCGAACTGGCACGCAAGATGGGCGTCACGCTGGCCGTCAATCCAATGGAACAATCGCTCGCCGAGGTGCGCAAGCAGCTCGGCATGCAGGAGGGCTTTGATGTCGGCCTGGAAATGAGCGGCAACGCAACCGCCTTCCAAGACATGCTCGCCAACATGGCCCACGGCGGAAAAATCGCCATGCTGGGTATCCCTCCCAAACCGATCGCCATCGACTGGAACACGGTGATTTTCAACATGCTCACCATCAAGGGCATCTACGGCCGCGAAATGTACGAAACCTGGTACAAGATGGCGGTGCTGCTGCAAGGCGGCCTGGACATCAAGCCGATCATCACGCACCGCTACCATTTCACGGAATACGAAAAAGGCTTCCATGCGATGCTGGGCGGCCAAAGCGGTAAGGTTGTGCTCGACTGGACCGTATGAACCGGCTGACGCATCTGCCGTGAGAATGAGAACCCTGATCAGAACCATGAAATCGGATTTCCTGAACCACCTCGGATCCCAACTCGACGCCATCCGCGCTGCGGGAACTTACAAGGCCGAACGGGTCATTGCCTCGCCGCAAGGCACCCATGTCAGGGTGGGTGACGGCCAGCCGATCCTGAACCTCTGCGCCAACAACTATCTCGGACTCGCCCAGCATCCGGAGGTGCGTGCGGCTGCCCATGCGGGGCTTGACCAATGGGGCTACGGCATGGCCAGCGTGCGCTTCATCTGCGGCACCCAGTCGATCCACAAGCAACTGGAGAGCGCTCTGAGCGCATTCCTCGGCACCGAGGATACCATTCTCTACAGCTCGTGCTTCGACGCCAATGGCGGCCTCTTTGAAACCCTGCTCGGTCCTGAGGATGCGGTGATTTCCGACGAACTGAACCATGCCTCGATCATCGACGGCGTCCGGCTCTGCAAGGCGCGGCGCTTCCGTTACAAGAACAACGACATGGCGGATCTGGAGCAGCAGCTGAAGGATGCCTCCGACGCCCGTTTCACGCTCATCGCCACCGACGGGGTGTTCAGCATGGATGGCACCATCGCAGATCTGGCTGCGATCTGCGATCTCGCGGACAAGCATGGTGCCATGGTGATGGTGGACGATTCGCATGCGGTCGGGTTCATCGGCCCACAGGGCCGTGGTACCCACGAACGCTGCGGCGTCATGGGACGGGTGGACATCATCACCGGCACCCTTGGCAAGGCCCTGGGAGGCGCGAGCGGTGGATACACCAGCGGGCGCAAGGAGATCATCGAATTCCTCCGCCAGCGCTCGCGACCGTATCTCTTCAGCAACACCCTCTGTCCCGGCATCGCCGCGGCTTCCCTCAAGGTGCTGGAAATGATTTCCACCTCCACCGCACTGCGCGACAAGCTGGAGGACAACACGAGGTATTTCCGCAAAGCCATGACCGAAGCCGGCTTCGACATGATCCCGGGAGAGCACGCGATCGTGCCGATCATGTTCGGTGACGCCCAGCTTGCCGCGCGCTTTGCCGAACAGATGCTGGCGAAGGGCGTCTATGTCACCGCCTTCAGCTATCCCGTCGTGCCACAAGGCAAGGCGCGCATCCGTACCCAGATGAGCGCCGCGCATGAACGCAAGGATCTCGAAGCCGCAGTCGCAGGATTTGTGGAAGTCGCCCGCGACAACCGCCCGTCATGAACAGCATCCGCATTGCCGCCTACGCATTGGTTTCATCCGCCGCGATCGCTTGCGCCGTCGCGGCACCGGAGAAAGAGATCACCCCGCTGGACCGCAGCCCCGGCGGCAATGCCGGGAAAACGGCGGTTTTCAAAGCCCTCGACTACGGCGCGCTTGGCGACGATGCCAAGGACAACACCCCGGCTTTTTCCGCCTGCCTGAAGGCGATCATCGACGCCGGCGGCGGACGCATGGTGCTTCCGTCCGGAGTCTTCCGAGGCAGAATCATCATCCCTCCGGTCGGCAAACCGATGCCGAGCTGGATCACGGTGGAAATCGTTGGCCAGATCGAACCCTCACCGGTGTTCGGCACCATCGGACACTTCCCGCTGCAGAACCATGGCACCATCATCAAATGCCTGGAGACCACCGGACCGGCGGTCATCTCTGCAAGCACCAACGCCAAGGCCCTGTATCAGAATTTTTCCGGCGTCTACGTGGTGCTCCGCAATCTCGACGTGCGCACGGACAACAACCCGGCCATCAGCGGGATTGATCTCACAAACGCCGCACAATGCCACCTCGAAAATGTCTTCATCAATACCGGGATTTACAATGTGCAGGCCTCCAAGCCCACCCATGCCACCACCGGCCTGATCACTCCCCTCACGAACAATGCGGCGCTGACCGTTCTGCGTAACGTCACCGTGACCGGCTACCATACCGGCATTCGGGTTTACGAACACACGGACGGAGACAACATCAATCTCGCATCCAACATCAATGGACTGGAATTCGGCAAGTCCCACCATGCCTCGCGCTTCGGCCGCGTGGGTGCACAGCGCTGCACTCATGCCATCGCGGTGACTGGTGCTCACGGGTTTTCAATCCAACAGCTGGCCATCGAGCAGGCCGGCCCCGGACAAACGGATGCCAACAATGAATGGCAGAAGACGATCAACGATGTCCACGATCCTGATAAACTGGGTGTCGCCGACATCAGCCATTGGGTCGTCGTCGGCAACGTCGGCGCACGAGATGATTTCAGCATGAAAGGCGGCAAACACATCCGTGCCCGCCGCATCGGAGCCGGGCACGCCGCCGATGAAGCTGGCAAATGATGAATCCTGCTGCGTTGAGCGGGATGCGTCAAAAGAGAAAGCAATCGAGAGACAGCCGATCTGGGATCTGAATCCATGGACCGCGAGCTTCAGCTCGCCCCGACTCGCCAGTGTGATGGAGGGTCACATAGCGAGTCCTCATGACCCATCGCCAGCAGCCATGCCTCCGGGGAGAGCTGAAGCTCGCGGTCCGACCAAGCAGGCAGGAACCCTTTCCCGATGCCCAGGCTTCGCTTCCTTTTTGCGACATGCCGGAATGCTCGAAAACCCCTGATTCGAAGAGCCTTCAAGCGCACTTTGTTCGCGTTTCTCGTGCCTTTGGTGGTTCCAGCGCCCATCCCTGCCCCAGAAACCACCACTTTCCGATCGATAGTTGATGAGCCATTTTTCGTTTCACCCCAGACAGTTTCTGTGCTATATATGACAAAATCATCCATTACCCACTGCGTCCCAGCACAAGTTCGCCTCCACCCTACACTCAAACCCAACCCGTCATTCTCAGCCCTTCGGTTTGAAGACCCTTGCGTCTTTATTGACCGAACGCTGAGAACGGCAACTCACTCCCATGAAGCCCAAATCCGCCCTCAACCGCTACCTCGCCCTTGCCGGCAGCTCGCTGCTGGCGGTCCCTTCGGCCCAAGCCGACAGCGGCGACTGGATTTACGACGGCGCCACCGCCGCCAGCCTCCTATGGTCCACAGCAGGCAGCTGGTCTTCCAACCCGACTGTCCCCGGCACGGTCG
>CBFGOB010000271.1:0-4354 GCA_965650215.1 uncultured bacterium
TGGGTCCGTTCAGCCGAACCTGTCATCTAGCCAACGTTCATCCATGGAAATTCCCTACATCGTCACTCCCCGGAAGGACACGGGCCTCTTCAACTCCAAGATCGCCATCTGGCTTTTCCTCGCCTCCGAGGTGATGCTCTTCGGCGGCTTTTTCTCCGCTTACATCTTCCTGCGGATCTACGCCGATTTTCCGTGGCCGGAGCGCACGCTGCCGGTGCTTCCGGGTCTGATCAACACCTTCGTCCTGATCGCCTCGTCGGTGACGGTGGTGTTTGCCTGGGCATCGCTCAAGATGCGCCAGTTCGGCAAGTTCCGGATTTACATGGGCATCACCGTGGCCTGCGCCGTGCTGTTCATGGGGCTCAAGGCGCTCGAATACAACGTGAAGTTCCATCACCAAGGGGTGAGGCTGAAGGATTACACCATCATCGAAGGCCACCTGGCGAAGGAGAAGGATGGAGAAGGCAAGCTGGTGACCAACTACAAGGGTCACCACGTCGAACACAACCGGATCGTGGTTCTCACCAAGGAAATCTCCTTCAGCACCTTGCGCTACCATGCGCCATGGGTGAAGGAAATGCTCAGCCAGGCCGATCACCACAAGGCGAGGATTGTGCTGGCGGAGAAAATCGAGGTGGTTACCGGAATCACCGAGAAGGGTCCGCAAACCAAGACAGTGGCCGAGGCCGGGGAACCCCTGTCACTGGAGTTGCTCGAGCGGGTCAAGGCAGTGCACCTCGACGCCCGTGCCCACAATTCGGAACTGCGGATCGAGGCCCTCAGCGCTGCCTGGAAGCAGCAGAAGGAAGCCAACCCGGAAACACCCGATTGGAAGCTTGCCGAGCAGATCAACATCGAGACCGACGAGCTCAAGCAGCGCACGCTCGGCACCATTGCCGCTGTGAAGTTCACGGTGGATCCTCCGGTGCATTTCGAATTCGCGCCGCGCGACATCAAGGAAGGCGCCGCATCCTCGCGATTGCGGGATGACACGGTGGTCACCGGCGAGCTGATGGCGAGTCCGATGGTGTTCGAGGATGTGGATGCCATCGACTTCCAGCACGTCGCGATGCGCGCGGTGGCCAAAGGCGAGGATCCGATGGTGGCGATCGAGAACAGCTGGCTGCTCAAGAACAGCCCCGAGGCCAAGGCGGCCTGGGAATGGAACAAGGCCCAGGTGGCCAAGATCGAGAAGCGCCTCGAGGAGCGTTATGGTTATGGCAAGGACGGCAAGCCGAAGCGTGAGCCGACCGAGACCGAGCGCTACCGCATCGGCTGGAAGGATTTCGTCGCCAAGGCGGATGGAGTCGACCGCCGCGCCCAATCGATCCGCATCAAGGAGGAATTCATGGGGCCGGATTACAAGGCCCGCTCCGCGAAAGACACCTTCCCGCACCTTGAGGTTCCGCGCGATCTGGTGGCCCACGCGGCGAAGTTCACGCCGTCGTGGAACAATTACTACGCGATTTACTTCACCATCACCGGCCTGCACGGCTTGCACGTGATCGGTGGAGCGCTGGTTCTCGCCTACTACCTCTTTTTCACCCGCAGGATGTTTGAAACCGATCCCGAGTGGCTGGCCAACCGGGTGGAGGTCGCCGGCCTGTTCTGGCACTTCGTCGACCTCGTCTGGATTTTCGCCTTCCCGATTTTCTACCTGATGTAAGCACTCCCCAACCTCTTTCCCGCAACCCACACCCTCCGATTCCATGGCAGACACGCCCGAAGCCATCCGCAAATCCATCCGCACCTACCTCACGGTGGGGGCGATCCTGTTCGCCGGCACCGTGCTCACGGTCCTGGTGGCCGAACTCGAATTCCTCGATTTCAACGACCACGGGTTCGACATGGTCGACTGCATGATCGGCCTGGCCATCGCATTGACCAAAGCCAGTTTTGTGGCATTGGTGTTCATGCACCTCAACCACGAGAAAAAGGCGGTGTATTGGATTTTCGGCGGCAGTGCGGTCTTCGCGGCCGCCCTCTATGGCCTTACCGCTTTCGCCGAGAGCGATCCGATCCACGACCCCTTCTTCTACGGCGAGCAATCCAAGGCTCCCGCCAGCCTTGCGACCCCGACCAACCGCTAAGCACCCCAGCCGCCATGTCCATCAAGGGATTCCACATCGTCTTCGTGACCGTCTCGATGCTGCTGTTCGCGTTCCTCACGCTGTGGGCCTTCGTGATCGCCAGCGAGGACCCGGGATGGGTCAAGGCGATGGGTGCTGTCGGCATCGCCGGCATGCTCCTGACTCCGGTTTACGGCATCTGTTTCCTGCGGAAAATCCGCCGCGAGCACCTCTGAACACTCCAACCCATCCAGTCCCGCCATGATTCATCCGATGCTCCAACTGGCTTGCTCCACCTGCCGTGTGACCATGGTCGAAGGCGGCAAGGAGGCTGCGGGCTGGTCGATCTTTTTCATGCTCATCGTCATCCTTGCGATCCTCAGCGGCATTGTCATCTGCATGGCGCGGATCGTGATGCATGAGAAAAAGCACCGCGATCCCACGCTGACCGACGGCTGGTCGCCCGGCGATTCCTCCTTGTGAACCTTTCATTACCTGCAACCTCATCCATCTCCATGAGTCCTTCCAAATTCCTCGGCATTCCCAAGAACTTCTCGCTGCACGGCGATGAAGTCGATCACATGCTCGACGTCGTCCACTGGTTCATGATCGCGCTTTTTGTCGGTTGGACCCTGTTCTTCCTCTACTGCATTTTCCGTTTCTGGCACAAAAACCACCCCAAGGCATCCTATCACGGGGTCAGGAGCCACCTGTCCAGCCACCTCGAGGTCGGCGTGATCATCGTCGAGGCGGTGCTCCTGCTCGGCTTCGCGTTTCCGTTGTGGGCGGAGCGCACCGACAGCTGGGAAGAAGTCAAGAAGCTCAATCCCGTGCGGGTGCGAGTCGTCGGCTGGCAGTTCGGCTGGACCTACCACTATCCGGGCAAGGACGGAAAGTTCGGCCGGGTGGACCCGAGCCTGATTTCCGGCACCAACGAGCTCGGCATCGATTACATGGACCCGAATGCCCTGGATGACTTCATCACCCCGATCCTCCAGCTTCCGGTGAGCCGGCCGGCGGTGCTCAACATCGGCAGCAAGGACGTGATTCACAACTATGCGATCGTGCCGATGCGCATCCAGCAGGATGCGATTCCGGGACAGGAGATCGCCATGTGGTTCACCCCGACTGAAACGTTGGAAACCTATGTCGTCTGCGGCCAGCTTTGTGGCGAGAAGCACGGCGACATGGTCGGCACCATGGAAGTGGTGCCCTCCGACGCCTTCGATGCCTGGGCGGTCGCCCAAAGCGAATCCGCGCTCAAGGCGAACAGCAAGTGACGGGTTTCCGGGGCGGGCAGCGGAAGGGGCGGCTTATTCCGCCTCCTTGAATTCCTCGTGAGCCGCATTGCGCATCTCCGTGAGCCGGTCGCGGAGTTTGGCAACTTCGTCGAGCTTTCCCGCAAGGAAGGCGCTTTCGAGTTCGCAGACGACGACCAGTGACTCACTGATCATTTTCCGGTATCGGGCCATGGCGGCCTGCTTGGCGGGGCCTTCTGCCATCTTGGCGACGAGTTTCGGGGTCTCGTGAAACGACTTGATGAAGTGGTTCTGGGCCTCCCGGGCCAGGGCGGCTCCTTTCTGCCCGTCTTGTTCGCGTTTGGTGGCCTTGTAGGCGTCACTGACGCCTTCCATGTGTTTGTCGAGGACGCTGTCCGTTTCCTCCGCACCGGCGATCGGGCTGAGGAGTAGGATGCCAAGAAGGATGGATTTGTGCATGATGCGGATGAGCATGCACGGGGAGTCGGGTTTCGTCAGGCCGAAAGTTCATCAAGCCTGGATGCATTGTGCCCATCGAGGCATGAACTCAGCATGGCCCATGGCACCGCGCCGGGTGTCAGGGCGGTGTTGTGTGAGGTTTTCATGATTCCGATCCGTTTTGCGCGTCATGGAAGAGCCGGGGGAGATCCGGGAGGTCGGCCGCACTTTTGGCCCTCTGGCTGGCGACAATGCGCTGGCGGTGAAACAGGAAGGCCCCCGGCATCTGCAGGCCATGGCCGGCGAGGGCGCCGACGCCGCAGCCTTTGAAGATCGACGCCATGCCCAGCCACCACACGCGCGGGCCGAACAATTCGAGCAGGTTTCCATTTCCAAGGCCGAAGGCGCGGTAGAGTTCGCATTTCGGATCGGAGATGCAGGGGACCCGGTCGCTGCTGCCCAGGTAGGGGGCCTCCGATCCGCTTTTGAGCATGTGGACCAAGACGAGCTGTGCCCCATGCGCCTCGGCGGCCATTTGGAGATCCGAGAGCCCCCGCAGGATCTGGCGGGTGAAGGTGCAGCCGAAGT
>CBFGOB010000272.1:0-4349 GCA_965650215.1 uncultured bacterium
GCGGAGTACCCTTCGGCGATGCCTCGACGCGGCAAGCTCGTCCTGCAGATCGCTGCCGTCGGCGTCGTCGGCCTCCTCCTGGCGCTCCTCGGCTGGCGGGTCGCCGACCGGCAGGCGGGTCAGAGCCTCGCGGCCGGTGTCGCGGCGGGCGACATAGACGCGGTCGAGGGCGACCAGGTCGATGCCGGTTGCCAGGTTCTGCGGGTCGGTCAGCGCCGGGTAGAAGAACGCATGGCCTTTCGGGTGGAACTTCAAGGTTCCCGTGAGCCCTTCGGGGCTGGGGCTGGCGAGCAGGTAGGTGGCTTTTTTCCCTTCCTGCACGAGGCCTTCCCGGATCAGGGCCTCGAGGGTTTTGCGGAGTTCCGAGCGGGTTTCGACCGGGATTTCGAGCCTCCGGGCCAGGAAGGATTTGGTCACCGGTTGGCGCGGATTGGACCGCATGAGTTCGAGAATGCGGTCTCGCAGGGGAATGCCAAGCATGACCGGAGTTTGCGGCGCTTGGCGCTTGCTCGCAACGGCAAAGGTGAGAATTCGTGGTGGCGCTGGAAAGATCGTGGTTTTGTGCGATCTTGATGGGTAGAATGTGTTTGCCATGAACCCGAGAAGCTCCATGCTAGGCTTATGAAAACCCCGTATCCTCCCCGCGCCCACGGTTTTACCCTTGTCGAACTGCTGGTGGTCATCGCCATCATCGCGGTGCTTGCATCCGCCGGGTTTGCCGTCGGCAACAAGGCCTTCCAGCAGGCACGCAAGGCGATGGCCTTGCGGGTGTGCACGGGCATTGAGCTCGGCGTGAACAATTTCTTCACTGAATACAGCTCGCTGCCGACGGCGGAAGCGGACGATGTGGAGCTGGAGACCGATGAAGCGGCCGGGCTCGAATTCATCCGCGTTCTCCTGGCCAACGAGCCCGAAGGGGCAACCATCATGAATGGCAAGGGGATCAAGTTCCTCGAAGTCAAGCAAGGCAAGGCCAACAAGGACGGCCTGATGTACAACGACGACGGCACCCAGATCGAAGGCTTGTTCGATCCCTGGGGCGGTCCCTATCACGTCATTCTGGATGCCGACTACGATGAGCAGATCCAGGTCCAGCCCAAGGCTGCGGCGACACCCAAGAACCTCAATGGACGCCGCGTGGTGGCCTGGACGAATGGCGCGGACGGCGTGGAGGACGGCAGCACCGGCAAGGTGATGGACGATGTCACGACGTGGTAGACGCCTGCGGCGCCGTTTTTGGTGATCCGTTATTTGTTAAAGGGGATAAGAGATGGATTTTCTTCTCTTCACCCAATAACCAATAACCAATAACTTATAGCCTTTCCTCATCCCTTCCACAGCATGCGGACGCCGAAGGCGATCATCAGCACGCCGAAGATGCGGGTGAGGGTGTGGTTGCTGAGGCTGCGCATCAGGTCCGTGCCATACCAGGCGGCGATGGCGGCGGCGATGCCGGTGGCGGCGGCGATTTTCCAATTGATGAGTTTTTCACCGTCGGTATTCGCGTTGTTGAGGGTGGCGGCGATGGCGGTGACGATGATGACCGCCATCGAGGTGGCGACCGCCTGCTTGTGAGTGAGGCCGAGCAATCCGACAAAGGCAGGCACCATGACGATGCCGCCGCCGACGCCGCAGAGGGCGCCAAGGACACCGGAGCAGATGCCGATCAGTGCGGCGAGGAGGATGAATTTCAAGGAAGCGGGTGGGGCGTGGGGTGGTCAGCGTGTGCCGGCGGTGCTGCGGCGGGCCGGCTTGTTGCGCGCGGCCGCGATTTCGGCGATGAGGCGGTGGAGGACGAGCCGGTGGTCGAGTCCGGTGGTCACCAGCGCGCGGTCGGCCTTGAGGGTGGCCTCCATCAGGTGCTGCAGGCTGGCAAGCTCGTAGTGGACGGCATTCGGCAGGGCGAGGAAGATCGGGAAGACGTTGACGCCGCTGCCGTCCTTTTTGCGCGGCAGCCAGGCGCGGTCGTTTTCCGGAAGGCGGTTGAGCGCGCCGGCAAAGGCCTGATAGTTGTTGGTGGGCACCTTGAAGCGCTCGGTGATCAGCTTGGCCATGTAGAGGTTGCGGACCACGCCGATGATCGAGGCGCGCATGATGCCGATCGCCGATTCGTCGGCTTCCAGTTGCTGGTCGATGAGTTGGATCGCGCGGTCCGGCTTGCCGTTCTGGATGGCTTTGCCGATTTCAAAGACCACGGCGGCCCGGCTGAGCGGAACCATCAGGTTGACGTCGGCTTCGGTGACCGTGCGTCGGCCGGGGCCGAGGTAGAGGTCGAGTTTTTCGAGTTCGTTGCCGATCTGCTGCGATTGTTCGCCGGCAAGCAGGACGAAGATCTCGAGGGCGTCGGTTTCGAATTCCAGCCCGAGTCCCGCGGCGCGGGTGGTGACCAGGTGGGCGACCTGGCTTTGCCAGTCGTCCCTGCTGGTGTCGATGCGGTCGTGGGTTTCGACCTTGGCGTTCTTCTCGATGAACTTCCAGAAGCCGCGGCGCTTGTCGACGCTCAGCGCGCTGAGGATGAGTTTGACGCCGTCGGGCAGTCCGCCCTCGAGGGTGGCGCGCAGGCTTTCGACGCCGGCCTCGGTGCGTTGCGAGCGGCCGGTGACCGAGTCGCTGAGGAAATTCACGTTGCGCAGCCACACGACCTTGTCGCCGCCGAACATCGGCATGGTTTGCAGCGACTGGATCGTGCTGGCGCAGATGTCGTGGGCGGCGTCCGAGTTGTCGGCGGTGCCGTCGATCGTCTCGTGGGTGAAGCCGTCATCGTTGCCGCCGGTCAGCTGCTGGTAGAGTTCGAGTGCCTTTTGCCGCACCATTCCTTCGTCGCTGCCGACGATGGCAAAGAAGTTTCCGGTGGAGGAGGGTTTGGCAGGCACGCCCGAGGTGTAAACGGGATGGTGAGGAGAGGGCAAGCCCTTGGATTCAGCGCTGCTTGTGTTCATAGCTCGCTTTGACGAGCCGCGCCCATTTGAGGTTCTTGCGGAACCAGATCGAAAAGCCGGCGATGCCGATGGCGCCGATCGCGACGGCCGGCGCCAGGATTCCGGCGAGTGCCGGGCTTTCGGTGGAGGCTGCCCAGAGGATGGCCGGGAGGGCGGCGCAGAGCAGGATGCTGATTCCGGGGGCTTTCAGTTTCGCATAGGCGTCCTTCACATGCCGTTCGGTGGTGCGCTGGGCACCGCTGGTCAGTGGGGCCATGTGGTAGTGCCCGAGCATGGTTGCCGCCGGGGAGGCTGGGTTGGCGAGGATCGATGCCGGCACCCACTGCGTGTCGCCTTCCGGGCAGATCAGGTCCATTTTGCCCACCTCGCGACGGGCGATGAGTTCCTGGAGCGCTTCCACCGCGTGAGGGCCGGAAATTTCACCATCGCGGTTCAAGTAGTAGTTGGGCATGGCGGACAGGGAGCTGATAGGAATCAAGCACCTGAATCTGATGGGATTTCCCGGCGCCCGTCAATGCATTCCATGACCGGCGGGTTTCTTCTTCAATCCTGCCGCCGTTCCGTTTTTTTGCGTTCGCGGGCTTCGCGGAAGAAGTTCTGGAGGATTTCGAGGCAGGCATCGCCGAGGACGCCCGAGCGGATCTCGCAGCGGTGGTTGAGTGGCGGGTTGGATTCCAGCAGGTTGATCCATCCGCCTGCGGCGCCGGCCTTCGGGTCGGGGCAGCCGAAGACCACGCGGTCCGGGCGGCAGTGGACGATCGCTCCGGCGCACATCGGGCAGGGTTCCTTGGTGACGAACAGCGTGCAGCCTTCGAGGCGCCAGTCGCCGAGCGACACCTGGGCAGCGGTGAGTGCGAGCATTTCGGCATGGGCGGTGGCGTCCTTGAGGGTTTCCACCTGGTTCCAGGCGCGCGAGATGATCCGGCCCTCGTGGACGACCACGGCACCGACCGGCACTTCGCCGGCGGCGCAGGCCTTGTGCGCCTCGCGCAGGGCCTGCGCCATGAAGTGCTCGTCGCTTTTCAGATCGATGGGGCTGTCCGCTTCGTCCACGGCGCATGGGTAATGGAATCCTTCCGGGGATGCACGCGGATTCGGCTCAGCGCCTGCGGCCTTCTCGCTCCGGTCGTTTGCAAATTCCGGTGGTGTGGGCGAGGATGCCGCGTGACCGCACCCGGCAACGATCATCGCGAGAAGTATTGCGACAGCTGCGGCCGCCGCATCGAGTGGCGCAGGAAGTGGGCCGCCCATTGGGACGAAGTCCGTTACTGCTCGGCCGCTTGCCGCCGGTGCCGGCCGGGGGCCGACGGGCGTCGTTTGGAAGCCTGCATGCTCGAGCTGCTGGTGGCCCGTGACCGCGGTGCCCCGATCTGTCCGGGCGAGGCCGCGCGCATGGCGCTGACATCGGCG
>CBFGOB010000273.1:0-4345 GCA_965650215.1 uncultured bacterium
GGCTTGGTGCAGGCTTTGGGATGGAGTTTGCTTGGAGCTTGGACAAGCGGATGGGTTGCGATTGGGCGGTATTCGTGCAGGCTGCGGGCATGGTAATACGTCAGCGCGATGCCCAAGTGCCCTTCACGACCAAGGACGGGTCGACCATTCGCAGTTTGTTGGATCTTTCAAACGCTCCTGTGGAGAAGCAGAGCCTGGCGGAGGCGGCGATCCCGGCAGGAGGAGCAACCGAACGTCATTTTCACAAGCGCAGCGAGGAGTTTTACTATGTCATGGAGGGTTGTGGGGTCATCGAGATCGACGGCGAGTCGCGGCTGGTGGGAGTCGGGGATGCGATTTTGATTCCAGCGGGAGCATGGCATCAGATCCGGGCAACGGAGGATCTGCGGTTTCTTTGTTGCTGTGCGCCGCCGTATGCGCATGACGATACGTATTTCGTATCGTCATTGGGGTAGACGCGAGGCTTTCGGCTGCCTTAGTTTTCCGCGTGCTCCCTTGGTTTTCCGACAATCGTTTCCCTCTTTATCTCGCGCCGATGGCGGGGGTGACCGACGTGATTTTCCGCGAGCTCTGCAAGGAGCTCGGAGCGGATGTCATGGTGACCGAGTTCGTCTCGGCGGAAGGGATCATGCAGGCCGACGAGCGGACGCGGAAATACACCGAGTTTTCCGAAGGTCAGCGGCCGGTAGGCGTCCAATTGTTCGGCGCGGACGGCGAGCGCATGGGTGAGGCGGCGAGGAAGATCATCGACTGGAAGCAGCCGGATTTCATCGACATCAATTTCGGTTGTCCGGTCAACAAGGTGGTGTCGAAGAATGGCGGTTCGTCGCTGCTGAAGGATTGTCCGGTGCTCGAGTCGGTGGCCCGCGGGGTGGCCAAGGCGGTGGGGGATCAGGTTCCGGTGACCGCCAAGATCCGCATCGGTTGGGACCGGGATTCGGTGAATGCCGTCGAGGTGGCGAGGATTCTGGAGGGCAGCGGCATGGCGGCGATCGCGGTCCATGGACGAACGCGTTCGCAGGGATACGGTGGCGAGGCGGATTGGAATGTGATCGATGCCGTGGCACGGGCGGTGAGGATTCCCGTGATCGGCAACGGGGACATCCAATGCGGTGCGGACGTCAGGAGGCACAAGCAGGAGACTGCGGTCTCCGGGGTGATGATCGGCAGGGCGGCGATGCAGAATCCGTGGGTGTTCCGCGAGGCCAAGCACTTTCTGAAGACCGGCACGGATTTGCCCAAGATCGATCTTGAGGAGCGTTGGGCTTTGGTGATCCGCCATTGCCGGATGGCGGTGGCAGGCGGGCGTTTCCGCGACGAGAAGCAGGCGCTCACGGCGATGCGCTCGCGCCTGATGGCTTACTGCAAGGGTTTTCCCGGTGCCAAGGAGCTCCGCCAGGGCCTGTGCCATGTGACCTCGGTCGCCCAGGTCGAGGATATGGCGGCATTTTCGGTGCAAAAGGCCTTGATGGTGGATTCCTGAGCAGGGGCGTTTTTTTTTGCGCTAGAAGCTCCGGTCAAATCCCGTATCCTGCCCACCATGTTCACGAAAGCATTGCGCGTATTGATGTTGTGTTCCCTGGCGGCCGGTAGCGCCGTTGCGGAAGAGTCCTGGGCGGATTTGTTCAATGGCAAGGACCTCAATGGTTGGGTCGTGCGTGGGGGCAAAGCCCCTTACAAAGTCGAGGACGGGGCGATTGTCGGCACTGCGACCCTGAATACCCCGAACACCTTCCTCTGCACGGGTCGCGATTATGCGGACTTCGTGCTGGAGTATGAATTCAAGGTCGACCCCCGCCTGAATTCCGGCGTCCAGATCCGCAGCGAGTCGTTTCCGGAGGAAACCGTGGTGAAGTGGGAGGATATCACCAAGACGGTTCCCGCGGACCGGGTGCACGGTTATCAGATTGAGATCGATCCCAGCGATCGCGGTTGGGCAGGAGGCATTTTCGAAGAGGCTGCGCGCGGCTGGCTTTACCCCGGGATGTGCGGAGGCGACAAGGATGCCTTCGGCGCCCAAGGCAAGAAGCTGTTCAAGCAGGGCGACTGGAATGCGGTGCGGGTGGAAGCGATCGGTGACCGCATCCGGACCTGGCTCAACGGCGAGTTGCGCGCGGACATCAAGGACTCGCGGACCAAGAGCGGATTCATCGGCTTGCAGGTGCACAGCATCAACAAGGGATCCAATGCCGAAGGCGCGCAGGTCAGCTGGCGCAAGCTCCGGATCCAGGACCTCGGTGGCCTGCCGAACACCCTGAGTGATGAGGAAAAAAAGGCGGGCTGGCGCCTGCTCTGGGACGGCAAGACCAGCGACGGCTGGCGCAGTGCCAAATCGCAGGACTTCCCGAAGGGTGGATGGGTGATCAAGAATGACATGCTGGTGATCGATGTGGTCGGTGGCGCGGAGTCGGCGAGGGCAGGTGACATCATCACCCGCGAGAAGTTTTCCGACTTCGAACTCAAGGTGGACTTCAAGCTCACTCCGGGCGCGAACAGTGGCATCAAGTATTACGTGGATCCCGATCTTAACAAGGGCCCGGGTTCATCGATCGGCCCTGAATACCAGTTGCTTGATGACGTGCGTCATCCGGATGCGAAGCTCGGCAAGAACGGCAACCGTACGGTTGGATCGCTCTACGACCTGATCACCGCTGCCGCTGACAAGAAGCCCAGTCCGGTGGGTGGTTGGAACCGTGCGCGCATCCTGTCGCGGGGCAACAAGGTGACTTACTGGCTCAATGGCGAGAAGACCCTCGAGTTCGAGCGTGGCACCGAGGAATGGCGGAAGCTGGTGGCCGGCAGCAAGTATGCGAAGTGGCCCGCCTTCGGCGAGCTCAAGGAAGGCCACATCCTGTTGCAGGATCACGGTGACCTGGTGTTCTTCCAGGATATCAAGATCCGCACCCAGTTCGAGTGAGGGTTTCCAACCGGGAATGGAAGGGCTGAACCACGGATGGCATCGTCCATGCCTCTGCCATTTTGTTCACCGCGCGCTTTCGGGAGTGCGCCCTCGCCGAGGGCGCCATGTTGCATGCTGATGTGTGGCGTCCCGCATTCCAAGTGCGGTGGCGCTTTGTAATGGTGGCCTCTGCCGCTGCGGCATAGTTTCCGGGACATGGAACCTCTGGCCAGCATTGCGGCTGTTCTTACCACCATGGCGCTGGGTCATGGCTTGTTCCGGTGGTTTTTTCCAGACCCGGATGAGTTCTGGTATTGCTGCCTTTTGTTCCCGGTGTTTTGGGATCTCCTCCACACGCACGATTTCCTTGAGAGGCTCGGGAAGCTGATCAAGGGAGCGGTCTATCTGATGTTGACCCTGGGCTCCGGTCTGGGGGTTTATGAGGCGGTTGCGCGGCTCACTTGAGAGCGGTGCTCACTGCATCGCCTTGAGGTCGCGCCTTTTGCCATCCTTGATCATGTTGAAGACCGGTTCGGGCAGGTAGCGTCGGACCGTGTCTTCCCAACCGTCGGGACCGATCAGGCTTTTGACCATGTTGGAGGAAACTTCGGCGATGTCGCGTGGTGGCATCAGGAAGACCGTGGTGATTTCGGGAGCCATGTCGCCGTTGATCTGGCGCATGACCCGTTCGTATTCGTAGTCATGCGGCGAGCGGATGCCGCGAAGGATCGAGTTTGCGCCTTTTTTGCGGGCGTAGTCGACGAGGTAGCGGTTGTCGAAGTGGGCGATTTCGAGGTTGTCGGAAGGGGTGGTCGATTCGCGCAGCAGGGCGAGGCGTTCCTCCACGCTGAACGAGTAGCGTTTCGACGGGTTGTCGCCGATGGCCACGATGAGTTTGTCGAACATGGCCAGCCCCTGTTCGATCATCCAGATGTGTCCTTTCGTCGGTGGATCGAAGGATCCGGCGTAGACCGCGGTTCGCATGGCTGGAGCATAGCGGCGGCCGCATGCTGCTGTCAAAACCGATCCTGGGGCGGATCCGGGGCAAATAATGCGTGCCGATCCTCATCCGGATTTTGACAGGGAAGCATTCCCCTGTTAACTCGCCCACTGCATTGGCACCTGTAGCTCAGTTGGATAGAGCATCCGCCTTCTAAGCGGACGGTCGCTGGTTCGAATCCAGCCGGGTGCGCCATGTGGCGCGCCATTTCCATATCGCCCGGAGGGCGCTCATCGGGATGGACGGATGGCGTCAATCCAGCCGGGTGCGCCATATGGCGCGGCTTTGTTTCAACGTGCCCGGCGGGGCACGCATGACGGATGACCCGAGCGGAGCGAGGATAATCCAGCCGAGTGCGCCATGAGGCGCGGCTTTGTTTCAACGCGGGCGGTGGGGTCTACACCAAAGTTTGGGGGATGGGTCGTTTTTTAGGTTTGGGGTTGGTT
>CBFGOB010000274.1:0-4338 GCA_965650215.1 uncultured bacterium
TGTAACGACGGGTCAGCGTCACCGCGCGGAGCTCGTCCGGGGCGCGGCCGCTCGGGCGCAGGGGGGGCATGGGCACGGTTTCCGGACGGATTTGGGAAAGCGGGCGCGCGAGTTTACCATTCACGCCCCCTCGCGCCGGCCGCAGGCCATCCCATGATCCGCAGCATGACCGCGTTCGCGTTGCGCGAAGCGCCCTCCCCGTGGGGCGTCCTCGCCTGCGAGTTGCGCTGTGGTGACCGGGTCATCGACAAACCAAGCACCAAGCTGCAGGTCGACGCGGTGCTGGAGCTCAAGGAAAAGCCCCGCTACGTCGGCAGGGGCGGCTTCAAGCTCGAAGCGGCGCTTGAGGCCTTCGGCATCGACCCCGCCGGCTGGGTGTGCATGGACGTCGGTGCCTCGACCGGTGGGTTCACCGACTGCCTCCTCCAGCGCGGGGCCCTGCGGGTCCATGCGATCGATGTCGGCACCAACCAGCTGGTGTGGAAGTTGCGCAACGATCCGCGGGTGCTGGTCCGGGAACAGTTCAACGCACGATACATGCAACCCGGCGACATCGGCGAGAGCGTCAGGCTGGCGGTCATGGATTTGTCGTTCATTTCGCTGACCAAAGTCCTGCCCGCGGTGTTGCCCTTGCTCGATGCGCAGGGGGCGGTGGTTTGCCTGATCAAGCCGCAATTCGAACTCAACCGCGAGGACATCTCCAAGGGGGGGATCGTCAAGGACCCCGCCCTGCACGACCGTGCGGTCGCGAAGATCCGCGACTTTGTCGCCGCACAGGATGACTTCGAATGGCGGGGACTGGTTCCATCGCCGATCAAGGGCACCGATGGCAACCAGGAGTTCCTGGCGTGGATCGGGCGCGGTCCGGGCTGATTGCGATTCGGTTCGCCGGGGCTTCTGGTCTGGACAGCCGCTGGGCCATCGCTCAGCCTCGCTGGAGTGATCAGGATTTCAGACCGGTACATTGGAAAGCAGGTGCTGATGGGCACTCTTTATGCCGTGGTCGTGCTTGGGCTCGTCCTGGTTCTGGGCAACCTGTTCAAGAAAATCCAGCCGCTGCTGGTCGAACACAAGGCCCCGGTGTCGATGCTGGTCCGCTTTGTGATCAGCGTCGTGCCGATGTCCCTGATGTATACCCTGCCATGGGGTTTCCTTTCGGCGGTGCTCGTGGTGTTCGGCAGGATGTCGGCGCACCAGGAGATCACCAGTTTCCGGGTGGCGGGGGTCAGTCTCTTTCGTCTTTCCGTGCCCGTGTTCGTGATCGGCGCGCTGCTGTCGCTGGTAAGCCTGTGGCTGAACATGAATGTGGTGCCGAATGCCAAGGCCTCGTCCAAGCAGCTGCTCTACGAGCAGGCGAGCCGCGATCCGGACTCGCTGTTGAAGCCCGGGGTGGCATCGGGAAATTTCCGTTCCGACAAGAACGAGGAACAGAAGATCCTGATCGAAGGCAAGGAACAGGAGTGGGTGAAAGGGTTCCATTTCTATCAGATTCCTGCGAAGAACAACCAGGACCGTGTCTACGTCTATGCGTCGCGCGCGGCGCTTTCCATCGACCGGGAGAAGAGCCAGCTGCGGGTGAAGCTCGAAGATGCGTATTTCGAGACGCAGAAAGGCAACGGCAAGGTGGACATGGTGTTCGCCGATCAGGCGGAGCCGCTGCTGATCGACCTCAAGGACACCAAGGTCGCCGACAAGAAGGTCAGCGGGATGACCAATGCCGAGATCCGCGGGCTGTTGGAAAGCGGGAAGCCCATCACCGGCAAGAACCGCGTCAAGCTCGAGACGGCGGTCATCAAGCGCTATTCCTTCTCGATGGCCTGCCTTGCCTTCGCGTTCATCGCCGTGCCCCTCGGGCTCGGCGCGCGCCGGCAGGACACTTCCCGGGGCCTGATCATCAGCCTGATCATCGGCACGGGGTATTTCGTGATGTCGATCGTCGCGGAGGAATTCAAGACCGTGGCGAGTGCGACGGCCATGCTCTGGGCGCCGAACGTGTGTTGCGTCCTTCTCGGACTGTATCTGTTCCGGAAAGCCAGGTTCAAATGATCCGCAGGCCATGATCCCGAATCCCGGCAACCTCACGAAGACCATGCGTCGGCTGGGTTCTCGGCTGGCGCAGGAGCATGTGACCCTGTTTCCTTTTGTCAAACCGCTGAGGAACTACGATTCCGACAAGTTCCGCGGCGACTTCCGTGCGGCCCTCAACGTGACCCTGCTTGCGGTTTCGCAGGCGATCGCCTTTGCGGCGATCGCGGGTTTGCCGGTGGTGACCGGGGTGTTGTGTACCGCGGTGGCGGCGATGGTGGCACCGCTGTTCGCGTCTTCGCGCCATACCGTGATGGGTCCGACCAATGCCACCGCGCTGATGTTTTTCAGCTTCATGGTGGCGAACCCGGCGATGTCCGGCAGGACGGCCGATCTGGTGCCTTTGCTGGTGCTGATGGTGGGGGTGTTCGCGGTGTTGGGCTCCTTGTTGCGGATTGCCGACCTGATGCAGTATGTTTCGCGCAGCGTGCTGGTCGGTTACATTTCCGGGGCCGCGGTATTGATCCTCGCCGACCAGCTGGTCCACATGCTCGGCGTCCAGAACGCGATCGACCGCAATTCCGCCGCGTCATTCCTGGGTTTGGTGATTGGTCTGTGCCAGGCGATCACCCGGGTGAATTGGATCGAGCTGGGGATCGGTCTGGGCACGCTGGCGATTTATTATGGAATGGTCCGGTGGAAACCGAAGTGGCCGGTGTTTGCGATCACCTTGCTGCTCGCCTCGGCGGGCTTCGGGTCCCTGATCCGCTTCAAGGTATGGGCCTTCGAGGGCTTGGCGACCTTCAACACCTTCAGCCTGCATGAACTGATGCCGAGGTTTCCCAACCTGTGGCGCGAGGGGGTGTTCAATGACATTTCCTCGCTGTTGGGGGTGGCACTGGCGATCGCGTTCCTGGCTTCCTTGGAAAACACCCTGATGTCCAAGGCGCTGGCCACCCGCTCGGGCGACCACGCGGATGTGAACCAGGACATGTTCTCGCTGGGCATGGCGAACCTCGCGAGCGCGGTGGCGGGCGGCATGCCGGCCTCGGCGTCGCTGACCCGCTCGCGGCTCAATTACGAATCCGGTGCGCGCACCCGCTTTGCCTCCCTGTTTGCGGGTGCGTTGGCGCTGGCGGCCGCGGTGCTGATCGCCTTGGCGGCCGGCTGGGGGCTGGCGACGATCGATTACATCCCCAAGGCGGCGCTCGCCGCCCTGGTGATTGCCTTGTCGCTGTCACTCTTCAATGTCCGCAACATCCGGATCTGCCTCCATTCGACCTCCGACGACGCGGTGGTGCTGGTCGCGACCTTCGTGTCCACGCTGCTGGCGCCCCTGCATGTCGCGATCTTCATCGGAGTGGCGATTTCCATCAGCCTCTTCCTGCGCAAGGCCAGCCGCCCATATCTGGTTGAATACGAATTCAGCGACGAGGGCGAGTTGCGCGAGATGGGCGAGAAGCGCGAGCGTCCGATTCCGGCGATCTCGATCGTGCACGTCGAAGGCGACCTCTTCTTTGGTGCCGCCGAGCTGTTCCGCACGCAGATCCAGCGCATTGTTTCCGATCCGGCGATCCAGGTGATCATCCTGCGGATGAAGAACGCCCGGCATCTGGACGCGACCAGCGTGCTAGAGCTGGAGGATCTGATCCGCTTCATGCGCAGCCGCGGCCTGCACCTGCTGGTGTCCGGCGCTCCGCGCGAGGTGTACCGCGTGCTCAAGAATTCGGGCGTGCTTCAGACCCTGCAGGAGGGATGCGACCGCAAGCAGGGCGAAACCAACCTGTTTCTCGGCAATGCCCGCAATCCGAACCTTTCGACCCGGGATGCCTTGCGGCGTGCGCAGGAGCTGCTGGGAACCAAGGAGGCCGACATCCGGATTTTCTACGACCCCGGCAAGCAGGCCGGGAACTCATGAAACGTACGGGTTTCATCCTTGCCGCCCTGCTTGTAGCGGTGGCGATGTTGTTCTGGTGGTTCTCTCCGGCGCAGATGGTCAAGCGCCGCACCGCGTCGCTCATCGAATTGATGGACCGGTCCGGGGCCGGCGAGGCCCGGGTGCTGGACGTCAACACCTTGGAAGGCCTGCTGGCCGACCAGGTGTCGATGGAGCTTTCCTTCCGCACCGGCCTGGATCGGATGGTGTCCCGCGAGGATATCGTTTCCGGATACGTGATGCTGCGCAAGCGGGTGCGGAAAGCCGGTTTCGAAGTGTTGGATTACGATTCGATCCACATCCACGGCGGGGAGGCCGATGTGGCCCTGACCTTGAAAGGTCTGGTGGAGCTGCCGGAAATCCGGATTCTCGATGGC
>CBFGOB010000275.1:0-4328 GCA_965650215.1 uncultured bacterium
GGTGAGGGCGCCCAGTTCCGCGAGGGCGTCGCCGACGCGCTGCTCCTCCTTCAGGAATTCCGGGAATTGGGAAAGGATGCGCCCGGCCAGCGAGATGTCGCGGGTTTCGACGCGGATGCCCGAGTGCTTGGTGAAGGCCCGGACGATCGGCAGCAGCGAGTAGGTCGCCAGTGCGGGGGCTTCGTCGGTTTGGGTGTAGATGATGGTGGGCACGTCGGACATGGTGTTTTTGGGGAATGAATGACGGCGTGCGTTTAGGGCATCCGGGCGGACGGGTCAAAGAAATAGCCGGGTTCGAACTCAATCCCCGGCGCTGGACCCTCAGAACCGGCGGTTCTGAGGGTGCTCCGGCGCTTGACCAGCGGGTCGGATCCGGCGCATTTTTCGTCCATGGACCTCTCGGAATTCCGTGACATGGACCCCCATCTGCTGGTGGGTTTGGTCAACACCGAGTTGCGCAATCACTGCGAATCGCTCGAGGATCTGGTCAAAACCCATGGACTTGAGCACGACTCGCTGGTCGAGAAATTGCAGTCCGCCAGCTACGAATACCGGCCGGGGCAGAACCAGTTCCGCTGACCTCACAGGGCCTTGATGGCATCCATGATTTGTTGGCTGACGCGGTCGTAGCCTTCCTTGTTGGCGGCGGCCTTGAGCTCCTCAGGGGAGAGGATGATCGGCGGTCCGATCTTGACCGTGATGCGTGCGAGCCGGATGCGCGAGGAGCCGCGCTGGAGGGCTTCATTGGCGCCGTAGATGCGCACCGGTTGGATCGGCGCGCCGGATTTCACGGCCACCAGGCCGATGCCCGGGGCGGCTTCACCGATGCGGCCGTCCAGACTGCGCTCACCTTCGGGAAAGAGCAGCACGCGCTGGCCTTCCTTGAGTTTGCGGATGATGGTTTTGAGGCTGGCCATGTCCGGTCGTTCCTGGTCGACCGGGATGGCATTCCACTGGTTGTAGAGCCACTCGAAGAAGCCCGGTTTGAACAGGGTCTTGCGGGCGAGGTAGACCATCTCGTCATCGTAGAGGTTGCCGATGAGGGGCGGGTCGAGGAAGCTTTGGTGATTTGATGCCACCAGCACCGGTCCTTCGGTGATCAGGTGCTCGCGGCCGATGATGCGCAAGCCGAAGAGCCCGCGGTATGCGGCACCGAACAGCAGCCAGCCGAACCAGTAAATCCATCTCATCGTGGTGGTGGTTTCAAGTGATCAGGCCCCGATCTCGAGTCCTTGTTGTTTGAGAATTTCGAGTGCGGCTTCGACGACCGATTCGATCGTGTGGTGGGAATTGTCCAGCACGGCGGCGCCTTCGGCGATGACCAGCGGTGCGGTGCTGCGCTGGCTGTCGGCGGCATCGCGCTTGGCAATCGAATCGACCTCGCCATCGTTGCCGCGGCGGGCGGCGCGTACCGATTCGTCGGCATCGACGTAGATCTTGTAGGGGGTGTCGGGAAACACGACCGAGCCGATGTCGCGGCCTTCCATCACCACACCGGTGTGTTGGAGGTAGCCGCGCTGGAGGGCGATGAGTTTGTTCCGGACCTCGGGGATGGCCGAGACGGTGGAGACGTTGGCGTTGACCGCCTCGCTGCGCAGTTCGTCGCCGGGGGTGACGCCGTCGATGGCGATGGTGGAGGTCATGCCGTCGTCGCCGCATGAAATGTCGATCGATTCCAGCAGGGTTTTGACCGCTTCGGTGTCGTTGGGTGAAATGCCGCACTGCAGGACCTTCCAGGTGATGGCGCGGTACATGGCACCGGAATTGACCATGATGAGCCCGAGTCTGCGGGCGAGGTTGCGGGCGAGCGTGCTTTTTCCGGATGCGGCCGGGCCGTCGATGGCGATGGCGATGTGAGGGCTCATGCGATGGCGACGGTCGGCAGCTGGAAATCCGCGGGCTCGCGGGACTGGCGCAGGACCGCGGCGAGGTGGTGGGCGAATCCCGGATAGGAGGTGTTGATGCACTCGGTGTTGCGGATCACCGTTTCGCCTTTGGCGAAGAGGCCGGCGATGGTGAACGCCATGGCGATGCGGTGGTCGCCGAAGCTGTCGAGGGTGGCGGCATGGAGCGCTTGGCCGCCTTCGATTTCCATGCCGTCGTCGAACTCCTCGATCTGCCCGCCCATGGCGCGCAGGTTGTTGACGACGGTGGTGATGCGGTCGGTTTCCTTGACCCGGAGTTCCTTGGCGTTGCGGATGACGGTCTTGCCGGTGGCGAGGGCCGCGGCGACGGCAAGCACCGGAATTTCATCGATGAGGTTCGGAATCTCCTCTTTGAAGATGGTCGTGCCGTGGAGTGTGCCGCCGCGGACCGTGATGTCGCCGATCGGCTCGCCATGATCCGAATGGAGGGCTACGGCGATGTCGGCTCCCATTCGCTTGAGGGCGGTGACAATCGCGTCGCGGGTGGGATTCAAGCCGACTTTGCGAAGCGTCAGGGTTGCACCGGGTAAGGCGGCAGCCGCGACCAGCCAGAAGGCGGCGCTTGAAATGTCGCCGGGCACGGTGAAGTCGCAGGCTTGGGGGACTTGCCCGCCTTCGATGGCGATGTGATTGCCGTCGATATCGAGGGTCATGCCGAAGGATGCCATCATCCGCTCCGTGTGGTCGCGGTTGGCGGCCGGTTGGGTGAGCGAGGTCCTGCCTTTGGCAAAGAGCCCGGCGAGCAGGATGGCGCTTTTGACCTGGGCGCTGGCGACCGGCATGTCGTAGTGGATTGGCGAAAGCTGTGCCGGGTGGATGAACAGGGGGGCGCAGCCGTCCTTGTCGCCCCGGGTTTCGATGCGGGCACCCATGCGGGCGAGGGGCACGGTGATGCGCCCCATCGGGCGGGAGGAAAGCGAGGCGTCGCCAAACAGTTCCGAGGCAAAGGGCTGGCCGGCGAGCAGACCGGCGAGCAGGCGCATGCCGGTGCCCGAATTGCCGCAATCGATGGGTGCCGCTGGCGCATGGAGTTGCATCGACTGGCCATGGATCCGCAGCTGGGTGGGACCGTAGCCCTTGAGCTCCTCTATCACCTCGTGGCCGGCGCCGAGGGCCTTCATCGCGTTGAGTGTGTTGACGCAGTCCTCGCTAGGCAGGAAATTCCGGATCGTGCAGATGCCGTTTGAGAGACCGCCGAGAATCGCGGCGCGATGGGACATGCTCTTGTCTCCCGGGACGCTGAATTCCGCATGGAGGCTTGAAATGGGGCTGACACGGATTTCCGACATGGGAGGGATTAAGCGGTCTGGGACGGTGGATTGAGGAGATCGCGGCGATCTTTGGCAGCGACCAGCCATTGTCGAGTCGCTTCTTGGTCGCCGGAATCGAGGCTCGAGAGGATGGCATGCAGTTCGGCGATCGCCTGGGTGAGCGGCTCGCGGATGGCGTCGCGGTTTTCGCTGAGGATCTCGGTCCACATTGCCGGATTTCCTGCCGCGACGCGGGTGGTGTCGCGCAGCCCGCCACCGCCGTAGGCGCCGTCTTCCGGGAATGCGAGGCAGACCCGCGCGGCGGCGGCCGCGATGATGTGCGGCAGGTGGCTGATGCGCGCCACCAGGGCGTCGTGTTCGGCGGCGCTCAGCCACCGCGTGTGGCAGCCGACTTGTTGCCAAAACCGTTCGAGGGCGAGCGCCCGGCTTTCCTCCACGCCTTCATCATTGGTCATCAGGCAGGCGGCACCTTGGAACAGTCCGGCGGCGGCGGATTGGATGCCTCCTTGTTCCGACCCCGCCATCGGGTGGCTGCCAATGAAGGATGGCGGTTGGCCGCGGAGCCGTTCGCGAATCGCCTGATGGGGCATTTGTTTGACGCTGCCGACATCGGTGATGAGGCAGTGCGCCGGAAGGCCGGCCTTGATCGCGGCGGAAACCAGATCGGCCATGTGACCGACCGGCACCGCGAGTACCAGCAATTCCGCATCCGCCACCGCATCCGCCAGATCCGAAGTGGCGAGCGCGATGCCAAGCGCTTTGGCTTGGGCTGTCGTTTCCGGCCTGCGGCTCCAGAGGCGGACCTGCGGGGCGTGGTCGAGGCGGGCGAGCGCGAGCGTTAGCGAGCCGCCGAGCAGGCCGCCGCCGAGGATGGTGACTTTGGAAAAATCCTGGCTCATGAATCAAAAAAAACCGGGTCCAGTGTTCCGGACCCGGTGGGATGTTCCGAGGATCGGGTGGCCGGGTGCCTCCGGGGTTCAGGGAACCCGGAAGTATTTCTTCTCGGATGCCGGGTAGGTCGGGTCCTGCACCAGGGTGCCGGTCGGAATGTCGCGGACGTCCACCACCTTGTTGTTATAGGGGCTGAAGACAAAGCCTTCCTTGCCCGGGATTTTTTTGGCGAACGGATAGT
>CBFGOB010000276.1:0-4310 GCA_965650215.1 uncultured bacterium
CACACAGCGTTGACCACGTAGAGCAGCTCGAGCTGCCGGATCTGTTCAAAGCCGTGGACGATTCCGAAGATGCCCAGGGCGATCACCACCAGATGGGCGGTGACATGGAACAGCCGCAGCCGCAGCGGCGGGTGCTCGATCGACTTGTGGGTGACCGAATAGCGCGGCACCCGGTTTTTTGAAAACAGGGCGGTGATGATCGCGCTGATGAACACCATGAACAGCCCGGCCTGCGCGCGGAAGGTCTTCGAATTGTGGCGGTGCTCGGTGATGAAGCGGTTGAGCAGGATGTAGGCGACCAGATAAGGCGAACGCCAGATCACGAATTCCACGACTTCCACATTCATCATGAACTTGCCACTCAGCAGGCCCCAGATCGGGAGTATGTAGAAGATCGGGAAGGCGATGCCGAACACCAGGTAGCTGTAGCCGAAGCCGAGGTAGTTGAGCCGTTGGCGCCAGCTAAGGCCGCGGGTGAAGAGCGGATTGCGCCAGATGAGGATGCGCATCGAATCGACCGCCCATTGCCAGCGCTGCTTGACCTGCCCGACGACATCGGCGGGTGCGGTGCCATGCGTGAGCGGGAAGGGATGATAGACGCTCTTCCAGCCGGCGTTGTGCAGCAGCAGCGAGGAATACAGGTCCTCGACGAGGTTCCAGGTCGAAAATCCGCCGATGTCGGCAAGCGCCGCACGGCGGTAGATGACGCCCGAACCGCAGGAGATCGCCGAGTTCGAGTCGTTGCGCGCGGGCTGCATTGATCCGTAGAACACACGGTCGCGGTTGCCCCACGGGTCGCCTTTCGGCACATCGAAGCCCTGATAGGTCGTGACAAACCCGATGTAGGGAACCGAGAAGTATCCGACCAGGAGAGTGAGGATCGTGTGGTGGGGGACTTGGTCGCAGTCGAGGGTCAGGACAAATGGGTGGTGGGTGCGCTCCAAGGCATAATTGAGGTTGCCCGCCTTGGAGCCCTCATGCGTCGGCCGCGCGAGGTATTGGAATCCCAGCTCGTCGCAGATCGTCTTGACCCTGGGGTCGTCGCGGTCGGCCGCGACGGTCACATCATAGGCCGGGTAATCGATGATCCGCGCGGCGCGCAGGGTTTTTTCGATGATCTCGATCGGTTCGCCGCAGCACGTGATGATCACATCCACCGGCGGCGGGTCGCCCTTGAGCGGCAGTCCGCTGGGCGGATGGTCGCGACGGCGCAGCATCAGGCCGCTCCAAATCATCAGGCTGCCCAGGCAGATCGTTTCGGCGAGCACATAGGGCACGGCGACATACCAATAATGATAGTCCACATGCATCGCCGCCCAGCCGATGTAGGCCATCGCGCAGAGGACGGTGATGATGAAAAAAACGACGTTGATGTGCATCCGGTGTTGCACGATGTCATCGTGGTAACGATGGCTTTGGACATGCGTATCGGCCGCATGAACCGCAGATTCAGAATCGGTGTTCATAAATCAGGACCAGGTTGATTGCGTTATAGTGGCCCGAGCCGCCGTGATTGCGGTCGCGGCCCCGGTTTTGGGTGTAGTAGCGGGCGTCAAACCGCAGGGATCGGTCGGCGTCGAATGCATACCTGACATGGCCGAAGAGCCCGACGCCGGTGGTGTCGTGGTCCGGTTGCAGGTAAAGATGGGCTTCGGTTCCCCAGTGGATCCGATCACCCAGTTGCTGCGAATATTCGAAGTAGAGGTTGTGGACCGTCAGGCTTCTCGGATCGTAATACCACGGGGCGCTGGCCGTGCCCTCGGTATACACCGGCGAAGGGTCTTCGGTGGAAAGGTGGGCGATGCCGTAGCCGAGGCGCAGCATCGGATCCCTGAACATCAGGTACGAGATGCTCGCATAGGCGTCGGTCAGCGTGTTGTCATCGTCGAGGGTGGCGATGCGGTACTTGCCGAACACATCGATGCGGTCGGTGGCCTGCCACATCGCGGACAGCGCCAGCGAATCCATGCTGGCCTTGCCGCCCACTGCGCCGATGGTGGATCCCAGGTCGTAAACCGACATGCCCAGCGGCGGTTCGCTGTCGACGACATCGATGTGGGCAGCGCTGAGGTTCAGTTCCAGCGAGGCATGGGGGCGGAACATCACGCCGAGCCCGCCGACCACGCTGGTCCAGTCGTTGCTGTAGTCGTTGACGCCCAGGCTGCCGTAGATCGCCCAGGTCTCGGTGTCCTGGTGGCGCATGGCGACCTGCACGGTGCTGCGTTCGATGGAATCGAATCCGGACTGATCGAACCAGCCGTAGGTGGCGCTCAGGCTGGTATCGAGGTCCGTGCGCGGGCACATCTGCAGGTCGACGCCCAGGCTGAAGGATTCATATTCGGTGCTGTTGCGGAAATAGCCGGCACCCGTGCTCACCCGGTTGGCGGTCAGCTCGTGTTCGAGGGCGAAGCGCTGGGACCAGTCGATGCTTTGCGGGGCGCTCGTCCAGTTCCTGAGGATGTCGTTCGCTTCCGGAATCGAGTGGTTGCGCAGGCTGCACTCGGCCAATCCGTGGGCGGCCACCTCGTGATGGGGCCGGCTTGCCAGCACTTGACGGTATTCCTGGGCGGCGGCGGTGAATTTGCCTGAGTAGTGGTGGGCCTGCGCACGGGCGAGATGGAGCGGTGCCGGATCCTCCAGGTTCAGGTTTTCCAGCAGGCCCAGCGCTTTGCCGCGCTCTTCGCACAACGCTTCGGCCTGGGCCTGGGCGAGGATGATTTCGGGCTCCTGCGGCTGGTGCTTGCGGGCGATCGCGAGTTGCTCCGCGGCAGCGGCGTAGTCCTGCTGGGCCACCAGCACTTTGGAGAGTTCCCATCGCAGTGCGGCCTCGGTGGGTTGCTCTTCGATCATGGCCTCTAAAGCCTTGCGCGCGGCATCGCCCGATCCCGACCAGAACAAGTGCCTTGCGCGTTGCAGGCGGGCCTGGCGGGAGTCGCCCGAGGCGGTGCGGGCCAAAGGCATGGCGCTCTTGGCCTTCGGAGGGATCAGGCCGAGCTCCTGGCGCAGGTGATCGATGGCGCGCCGCGTTGCCGGCGGATCCGAGGCGTGTGGAAGGACCTCGGTGAGGTGTTTGAGGCACTCGAGATCATGAAATCCATTCAGGTAGAGAAACCACGCCATGTGCTCCTGGACTCCTGATGGTGGACTCGGATCCTGGAGCGCCTTTCGGAAATGACGCCTGGATCCGAACAAATCGAGCGACCTCTCGGCATGCAATCCGGATTGATATGATCCGCTTTCCTGACCCGCTGCGGGCCTCGCCAAACTGCCGGTGAGTAAGATGACAGCCAGTGTGACAAGCAGGCTGCCAGGTCGCCCAACGAAATGCCTCGAAAAGCATGTTTTCATTGGAATGGGTGGGTTGTGGAATTCGCATCTTGATCCATTCCTTGCTAAATGCAATATCTATTTGTTCAGTTAGGATTTTATCAGCAGATTTTGCTCAAGATGTCTTAATCAAGATGCCTCCTGCGGGGGGTCCCAACTCCGTCAGCCATGAAAAAACTCAAACGCTTCTGGCCTCCGTTCGCGCTCGTGCTGGCCTTGGTGGTGTATTTCGATATTGAGTTGATCAATTACATTCTGGCGTCGAAGGAAGCTGACCGCCGCAGCATCTGCCGCGCGAACACGACGTTGTTTGTCAGCGAGTTTTTGCAATTGCGCACTGGCATGGCGGATACCGCTGCGCGTATTGTGGCAGGCGGCGAATCGATGTTAGATAAGGAATTTCTCGATCAAATGGCGATCCATCAGCGCCTGGCATCCTGCCGGTTGATGCCGGAGCGGGATGCCTGGATCTGTTACCGGCTGGTCCCGTCACCGGTGGCGGCCGGTGACGAAGTGATTTTGAAATCCGCGGGCCAGGCCCACTTCCTGCCTGCCGAGGCGGAAGTCCTCAGCCGGCTGATGGAGGCATTTTCCCGGCTCGCAAGGCTCGAGCACGAGGCGGTGATGGCCGCCAGGGCCCCGCCGGGCGAAGCGGGCCAGCCCTGGCTGGATCGGAACGCGCTCGGAAAGAACCGCAGCTATCAGGAATCGGCCCGCGAATTCGGCATCCTGTCCAAGGATTTCAAGGCGCTGGTCCTCGAGGGCAACCGACTGAGCCAGTTGCGGATGACCGAGGACGCCGCCGGGCATTTGCGCTGGGTGGTCAGGCTGGGTCTGATCCAGACCGGCCTCCTGGCCGGCATGCTGTGGTTGGGCCGGAGGCGTTTGACCCATGTCGAGCGGCGGGCCTATCATGACGCGCTGACCGATCTGCCGAACCGTTGGCAGCTCAACATGTATTTGAAATGGGTGTGTTCGAGGGC
>CBFGOB010000277.1:0-4293 GCA_965650215.1 uncultured bacterium
CGTCGGGCGTGATGCCGCCTCGCGCCGCCTCGTAGGCGGCGGCACATTCCCCCAGGGGGCGCCCGGAAAACTCCGGATGCGCCTCCATCTCTCCGGCGCGCGTGAATGGCACCGAGAGATCCTTGCGTGAAAGGATCGGCAGGACCGAACCGATCACCCGCCAGCGCGATGCGCCGAGCGTTTGTGCAAGCTCCGCCACCTGCGAGGGGTCGGGCTTGTGACGCGAATCGAAACGCAGCAAGCCACCCTGCGGACCCGGAAGCCATTCCACGGCATCGCATGGCGCGGCAAATCCGCCGGCAACCAGCGCCACGTCATCCGGCGCGGCGGAAAGCCACAGCAGGGTGCTGCAGCAGTCGCCCTGTCCGCCCATCGGCACGCCGTCGACGGCGCGCAGCTCGATCATGCCGCCACCGGTGGAAACCGCATCGAGCCGGTAGACCGTGCCGCTGGCCCCGGTGATCTCGAGCCGATAGAAATTCGGGTGAGGCGCGTCATACGATTCGTAAATGACCTCGACCTCGATCCCCTGCTCGCGGAGCGCGGCGGGATAGGTCGGCAGTCGCGCGTCGTCAGGTTCCCAGCCGAGGATGCCGCTGTAGAGCCCGAGGTCCGTCCCCTGCTCCTTGTGGGTCGTCACCAGCGAGCCGTTCGGCTCGTAGCGGGAAACCAGCTTCAGCACCGGCTCGCCCGCGAGGTCGCGCGCGATGCGGCCGATGCGGTTGGCCGCCGCGCTGTGCGAACTGCTCGGCCCGCGCATCACGGGCCCCAGCACGTCGTTGAAAATGCTCGGCATCTTGTCCATCTGAGCGGGACGATGCCACCGATTCCGGGCGCTGACAAAGGATTTCACCCGATCCCCCCGCCGCTCACTCACGGCGCGGCGCGGACTCGAACCACTTGCGCAGCATCCAGGCGATCAGGCAGCCAACCACGGCATAGAGCCCGAGAATGAGCCACATCGCCTCAGGACGGTCCCAGTAACCCAGTTGTCCCGAAACCATCGCCTCTTTCAGCGGCACATTCTGGCCGGCGATCTTGACGGTCTCCGGCGACCATCGGATCAGCAGGTGGCCGGAGAGCAGGCTCACGCCGGTCTTTGCCGCGAACCAAGGGATCATCGACATGCCCATGTAGGCGCCTTCCTGGCCTTTGGGGGCGATGGAGGCGGTGTATTCATTGAGTCTTGGTGACCAGATCACCTCGCCGATGGTCACAAGGACCATGGCGCAGATGGCCATGGCATAGTGGTTGGTTTCAATGCCCCAGGGGTAGAGGTTCCATGGCACGGCCATCGGCAGCAGCGCGATCGCGGTGACCATCGCTCCGTAAATGAGCATCCTGAACACCGGAAAGCGGCCGATGATCGGAATCAGCACGATGAGCCCCACAACAACCCCGATCGGATTGATGGCGGTGAGCAGGCCGATGTTGGCGTCGGTGCCGATCGTGCGCTCCCAATACTTGGGCATGATCAGATAGAAATACACAAACACGGCACGCACACCGAGGATCAGCGTGATCAGCGCGATCAGCCGCCACAGGGCGGAATGCGCGAACATCTCCTTGATGGCGGTGAGTGGCGCTTTCCGCTCCACGGCTGTTTGCGATTTGACCTCTTCATCCGGGTCGTCCGGACTGACCAACTGCTCCTCACGGCGGATGAATGCCCGGGTCACAACGAGGCAGAGGGCGGCGGTGACCACCCCCAAGGTGAAAATGTGAGTGTTGGCATTCGGGATCTTGAGCCACACGCGGAGCGTGTCCACGGACAAGCCTGCCGCCACGCCACCGAAATTGGAAAACAGGTACCAAAGGTTGAATCCGGCGCTGCGGGAACGCCGGGTGGTGAACCTCGCCGTCGCCGCCTGGAACGAGGTCTGCATCCCCGCCATGAACGGCGCCGTCATCAGGAGCAGGACGGATGCCATGATGCCGCGGTTGGGCAGCCACTCGTTGAGCCCCACGAAAACCACGCCGAGCCGCAGAAAGAACAGCACGCACATGCAGGTGGTGATGGACTTGCGGATGCCGAGCCAGTCCGTCGCCGCGCCCGAGAGCAGCAGCATCAGGGTGGTGGCCGAAGTGAACAGGGTGATGCTGTAACCGGCCTGCTTGTCATCGAATCCGAGGTCCCTTGACAGGAACATCGATGCCACCGTGATCATGGCAAAGTAGAACATCGAATCCAGAAAGTTGACGATCTGGAGACCCCAGTATTCCTTGCGGGTTTCCCGCAACACCCCGAAATCCTTGAAATACCTGACGACGATGTTGTCGGCCTTTTGGGGGGCTTGGGATTGGGTCATAGGAATTTCAGGGTGTGGTGAGGGACGATCGATGGAAAGCCTTGTTAGGCCGCCTGGCGGATTTCATTGCCGCTTGGGAGAGAAGAGCGGGCGGAACGGGCGGGTTGTGGCTCATTGAAGACGCGGTGGAGTGATTCGGTCCGGAAATTTCCATGCCCTTTTGATGATGCTCAGAGACTGTAAATCCGGGTGGCGTTTCCACCCCAGAACGCAGACTGTTCGTCCTCGCTCAGCGCCGCCGCAAGCTGCTGCGCGGTGTTGGCCCAGACGCCGTAGGGTTCGCGCAGCAGGCAGACCGGCCAATCCGAGCCATACATCACCCGCTCCGGCCCGAAGGCCTCGAACACGGTGTCGAAATACGGCTGCAGCAGGCCGAGGTCCCACGATGCGTCACGCACTTCGGTGAGCATGCCCGAGACCTTGCAGCTGACGTGCTCGCGCTTGCCGAGTTCGCGGATGCCGTCGGCCCAGGCGCGGTCGAAATGGGTTTTCGCGATCACCGGCTTGGCGATGTGGTCGACCACGAAAGGCTGCTGCGGGTGCTGGTCGACAAAGCGCAGGGTCTGTGGCAGGTGCCTGCCGAAGATCAGGATGTCATACACGAGCCCGTAGGTCTTGAGCTGCGAAATACCGGCATTGAAATCCGGGCGCAGGATGAAATCGTCGTCGGGTTCGTCATGCACCACATGGCGCACGCCCTTGAGTTTCGGATGCGGCGCGAAGCGTTCGAGGTAGGGTTCGCCGGCATTCTCCAGCAGCGGCACCCAGCCGACCACGCCGCGGATCTGCGGCGAGGCATCGGCCAGCCCGAGCAGCCACTCGGTTTCCGCAATCATCTGGCGGGCCTGCACGACGACGCTGCCGTCGATGCCACCGGAGGCGAAGGCGGACTGCATTTCGGGCAGCAGGAAATCGCGGCGGATCGTCGCGTGCGCCTCGGTCATCCACACGTAGTCGGTGTCATTGATCGCCCAGAGGTGGTGGTGGCTGTCGATGCGTTCGGACATGGGTGCGGGTGGCGGGTGGGTTTGATCGGATGCGGACAGACAGGTCGCGGGGGCGCTGGCGGGCGGGGTTCAATGTTCGATTTTGCCCCAGACCTTTTCCATGACGGCGTAGGCGCGCGGATCGTGCCGTTTGAGTTCGGCACGCACGAAGGGATAGAAGTCGTTGTGGTAGAAATACGACTCGGTCGACTCGGCGAAGTATTCCTTGTGGTCGGTGGCACCGTAATGCCTGACGGTTTCGCCGGTGTAGAGCAGCGCCTGGTCGTAGAGCTTTTCCTTCATCGCCTGGTCGTAGGCCGAGAGGATGTCCTCATGACCGAAGCCAAGCACCTGGTCGTGGTAGGCGTGCGCCAGCTCGTGAAGGATGACGGCGGGATGCTTGAGCATGTGCTTGCGCGACAGGAGTTCCTCGGCGCGCGGGAGGTGGACTTTTTTCACCAGCCGCGGGTCGTAACCTTTCTCCTTCAGCCAATCGAGGTCCGGGTGGTACTGCATGCCCGCCAGCTCATGGTGGTGCTCGAGCCAGATCTCGAGCTTGCGCATCTTGGCGAGCTGCGGCTCGGCCACGCAAATGGCGATGCGTTGGAGGTGGTTCTGCAACATGCCGATCGAACGCATGCCCAAATCCTTGTGCTCGCCGTCAAGCAGGCTCCGCTCGACATGGACGGTCCAACCCTCGATGCCAACCACCTGCATTTCGGGAAATCGCGGGGCCGGGTCCTTGGCCTTCACCGGAGCGCCGGCGGCCATCAGGACAAGGGTCAGAACAACGGAGCGGAGCGGGCGGAGCATGGGCTGGAAGGGTCGGTCACTGGAGTCGGTCGACCCCGGCATCGTAATTCCACTGGTGGCCGATGAGCGGGGCGAGGATCTTACGCACCTCCTCGATCAATTCTTCCTCATAAGGCTCCTCATACCACAAAAGGTTGCGCTTCAGCGAGCTGAGCCGGGCGGTGCTGAACATGGTCGTGTGGAAA
>CBFGOB010000278.1:0-4281 GCA_965650215.1 uncultured bacterium
GCTCTACGAAGGTGCCCTTCGCCAGGCCGGCATCGCCTGGTGGCCAGGCACCGTTCCCGCCGGGCGAGTCGATCACGAACCCTGGGCCTTCTGGGACATGATGCCCACCTTCGTCGAAATGAGTGGCGCGAAACCACCTCAAGGATACGAAACCGACGGCCTCTCCCTGCTCTCCTACCTCAAGGGTGGCAAGGCACCGCGGCGCGAATCGTTTTACTGGGAACTCCATGAGTCCAACAGGCCGATCCAGGCCGCCCGCTTCGGGAAATGGAAAGCCGTCCGCAACGGAATCGACAAACCCATTGAAATCTACGACCTCGATGCGGATTCCGCCGAGTCCAACAATCTGGCGCAGTCCCACCCGGAACTCGTGAAGCAGGCCGCCGAAATCTTCACCGCATCCCACCGGCCCGATCCCCACTGGCCGCTCGAAGGGCTTTCCGAGGAGTTGAACAAAAGCAGGGATGCCGCATGGAAAATCACCACCGAGCGCAGGAAATCCCGCTGGAAACCTGAAAACGCCATCACCCCGTGAACGGGCATCAGGCGATTCCCACTGAATTCTAATATTGTTGTCATGCCAAACCACCGTCTGATTATTCTTGCCGCTATTGTTCCCGGATTCCTGCAAGCACATGAGCTTCCTGTCTCACCACCCAACGCAGCGGCGACCTTGAAGGCACACGCCACCGGATTCACGCTTGAGTACGGCATAGCACCCTTGCTAACAGCATCGTCATCTGCTCCCATCACCGTTTCCAGCAGCACATCGGAGGGCGATCGGGTGGAACAACGGCTGCGCGTGACGGGCCAGGGCTCCAAATCGGTCTCCCTCAAGCTCACACTCACGGCCAGCGATCAGGCCATCGCTGCCGAAACCTCCGGCGCCGCGCAACAGGCGTTCCCGATGATCCGCACGTCCCATGGTGCCAGCCACAACCGGCGCAACAACGCGGTTTACGACCGCTTCGGCGACTGGATGATGGAAATGCCTTGCGACGGAACGCGGATCACGCCGGCCACCCACACCGACGGCACGACCCGCTTTGAAATCACGGTCACGGGCGAATCCCCGGAAATCATCTTCCGGCCGCGCTTCTATCAGAAACACCGGAATATCCGCCACTTCGAGCCATGGACCTACGAGGTGCGCAGGGATTCCATCACGGGATGGTGCAGTTGGTGGGCGTATCAGAACGACTTCAACCAGGATCACACCGCGGCATTGCTGGACGTCTGGCAGCGCAAACGCCTCGGCGATTATGGCTACCACTACATCCAGATCGACGACTGCTTCCAGGGAGCCCTGGACAGCGGACGCCGCAATTCACCGCTCAACAACGGATACCGCGGCGGCCGGCCCGAAACCTGGCTGCAGTGGAGACCCGAACGCTTCCCACAAGGCATGACAGGCTACGTCGATGCCGTACGCCGCGCAGGCCTCGTCCCCGGCGTCTGGGTGGGCAGCTTTTTCTCGGACGAGCAAACCGCCGAAGACCATCCACAATGGTTTATCCAAGGCAAGGACGGCAAGCCCGCTGCCGGCCCTTATGTCAGCTACGCCATCGATGCCACTGTTCCCGAAGCCGCAAACCGCCTCGTCCGTCCGACCTACCGCGGATTCGCCAACGCCGGGTTCCGCTACGTGAAAATCGACCAGCTCAGGCACCTGCTCTACGACAACCTTCACCACCAGACCGAATCGATCGCCGCACGCGGCCACACCCCGGCAGATGTCTTCCGCGCCTACCTCCGCACCGCCCGCGAGGAACTCGGTGACGACACGTTTCTGCTCTCGTGCTGGGGAGTCCTTCCCGAGTCTGTCGGCCTCGCCGATGCCTGCCGGATCGGCGGAGATGGCTACGGGCCGGTCACCATGCAGCAATACAACAGTTGGAACGGCATCGTGTGGCGCAACGATCCCGATCATTGCGACATCCGCCCGCACCGCGTCCCCGCCGAAGTCGGCAACGTCCGCAAAACCACGGCAGCAACCACATCGACCAACGACACCATCATCCGTCCGGCACTCGCTTCCATCGCCGGTTGCATGCTCATGCTCAGCGACAAGGCCGAAGTCTACGAGGATGACCACAACCTCACAGGCATCCGCCGGTCCTCACCGGTCCTGTTTTCCGTTCCAGGCCAACTTTACGACTTCGATCCACGCAAAACCGACATCCTCAAAACCACCGAGCGCACCGCCATCACCAGCGGATCCGGCCAGTCACCCATCGACGGGGACCAACACGGCGACGTCTGCCCATGGTGGCTCAATGAATTCAACCTGCCCTTCGACCACTGGAACGTGCTTCACCGCCTGAACTGGTCCAGCGATGCAGCGGCACCCCAACGCATCCGCTTCCAGGACATCGGGCTCGATCCGGACAAGGAATACATCGTCTTCGAATTCTGGACCGATCGCATGCTCGGGACCTTCCGGGATTCCTTCGAGGCACCCCAGATCGGACCGAAGGGAGTCCATTCCTTCGCCATCCGCGATAAGCAGAACCGGCCGCAACTGGTCTCCACCAACCGCCACCTCTCCCAAGGCGCCGCCGAACTGGAATCCCTCGCATGGGAACCCCCACACACCCTCGCTGGCCGCAGCCGCGTGGTCGCCGACGACCGTTACGTCCTCACTTTGCACCTGCCGGACGGTCATGCCATCAGCAAGGCATCCTTCGACGGCAAAGCCGCCGAAATCACCTACGACGGCAACACCGCCCGCATCGCCTTTCTGCCAACCGCCACTGGCTCGGTCGGCTGGAGCATCGAATTCGAATGATGGCTACGTAAAAGGCAGCCCCAATTCACCCCAGCTTTTTGGCTCCCCCTGCCCCTTCAGGGCTTCCCTCTCGAGCCATCCACGGAATGGCGCATTCAAGGCGCCATGGATCGCGCTGGCAGCTTCCAGTTGCGCCAGGCAATGGACGGATTCAAGAACACCCTTCCGCCATCCTCAGACTGCACTCATTGGAAACACAGATGAGAAAATTTTCCCTTTCGACACATTGCTTCTGCAGCGGCTAATCCTTCGGTTGGATTGATCCAAAACCCTTGCCCCCTCGCGAATGAATCCCTATTCCCGCATTCGTCCCTTCCTGCACCTCGCCACCCGCATCCTCCCGCTTCTCGCGCTTGGCATCCTGTCGATCCCGACAGCATCCGCCGCTCCGCCCGACCTCACCGCTCCCGGAGTGATCGCCGGCATCAACCGCTCCGAAACCTATAACCTCGGGGCCACCGGACTGCGCGGCTGGATTTACGTCACCACCGGAGCCAGCGCCACCCACGGCGCGAATGGCACCATGACCGGGGAAAGCCGGCAGATTCTGGTCACCGTCGCCAGCGCGCCGGCCAACGCAGTTCTTGCCGTGGACGATGTGATCGTCGGCGCGATGGCCGCCAGCACCGGTGAAGTCCCGCTGTTCTCCAGCGATGCCCGCAAATCCTTCGCCACCGCCCTAAGCGACGCCGAAAAAACCGGTGGTGGCACCCTGCGCGTCAAACGCTGGCGCGCCGGGGTCACGACCGATGTGAACATCCCGATCACGATCCTCGGCGATTACGCCGCCACCGCCCCCTACGATTGCCCGAAATCCGCGCTCATCCTCACCAACGCCCGCAACAAGCTGGTCGCCCAACTGAAGGCGAATGCGAATTTTCTAACAAACGACTGGAAGGGCGCGATCAGCGCCCTGGCCCTGCTCTCCAGTGTGCAGCCGGGCGACCCAGACGCCACGACCGTAGAAACCCGCTTGCAGACCTACGCCCGCAACCTCGCTTCCGCAGGGCCACAGTCTGGCAGTTTGATGGTATGGAGCTGGGCCTACAACACCTTGTTCCTCGCCGAGTATTATCTCGCCACACGCGATGCCAACGTGCTGCCCGGCATCCAAAGCTACACCCTCCGGCTCGCCCAATCCCAAAGCATCTATGGAACCTACGGTCATGACTCGGCCGTAGTGCGCTCCGATGGCTCGGGCCGCCGCGTGAACATCGGCTACGGCCCGGTCAACGCGTGCGGCATTGTCGCCAACATGGCCATGGTCATGGGCAAAAAAGCGCTCCTCGCAGGCTCACAGACGGTGGATCCGGAAATCACCGCCGCCATCCAACGCGGCTCGGACTATTTCAAATACTACGTCAACAAAGGGTCCATCCCCTACGGCGAGCACGAACCCGTGAGTAGCAGCGGCTACGGATCCAACGGCAAAGACCAGATGTGCGCCGTGTTCTTCGGCCTGCAGTCCGGCCGCGCCACGGAAACCGAATACT
>CBFGOB010000279.1:0-4273 GCA_965650215.1 uncultured bacterium
ATTGCCGAGTGTGACATCGGCATATCACATCAGAACTTTCGAAGTGCGGAGAGAACTCATCGATGCCGATGCTTCGATTGCTGAGCAAGAGATGACGAACAAGAATAGCTACTTTGCGTTCGGCGATGATGACCTGCGAACGAGGATACGATCACTGCACCTCGCGATCGAGAGCCTGGATCTTCCGTTCAAGTCGGGCCCATTTCGGGCGGGATCGAGATGATCTGGCGCGCGGGGTGTTGCTGTTGGATGGCGGCGAGCCGTTTCGGGTCGGCTTCGGCGGTGAGGAGGAACACGTCGCGGACTTTCACCGGTCGGGGAGGCGGAACGGGTTTGTTCCACTCCGACGACTTCATCTCGCGCACCGAGCCACCCCATTGCCTTTGGATTTCCTCCGCCTGTTTTTTGCTTTCGCAGAACAGCGTGAGGCGCGCCGACTTGCCGCTCTTGAGGTATTCGACCATCAGGTTGGGATTGCCGGCAAAGCGTTCTTCCCAGGCGTCGATCCATTGGGCGGCGGAGAGTTTCGACCAGATGTGCATGGAAAAAGTTATAAGTTATTGGCGATTAGTTATTGGTGGACATCCAAGACGGCGCGAATTGCTCGAGCATCAAGATTTTGTTCGGTGAAATCACTTCAAATCAACGTCATCAGTCGTTTCTTGATCCGCATGGGTTCAGGGCCTCGGGGGCATAAAAAAACCGCTCGAGGGAGCGGTGGGGGAAAATTGGAGCGGGCGATGAGATTCGAACTCACGACATCCACCTTGGCAAGGTGGCGCTCTACCACTGAGCTACGCCCGCAACGCAATTTGCGTGGGCGCTTTCTACACGGGGCGGGAAGCCGGGCAAGCGAAAATTTGCAAAAATTCCATGTTCAATCCGCTCGTGCTGGTTTTTTCTGTGGCCGCCCATGTCCAAGCCGATCTCCGACAAACTTGCTGAAATCATCGCCACCAAGCGCCTTGAGGTCGAGGCCCTGATGCCGAAAGCGGCGCACTTGCGCGCCGCGGCCCTGCAGCGCAACGATTTTGGCGGCTTCCGTGCCGCGCTCGACCGTGGACCCAAGCACCTGGGGGTGATTGCCGAGGTCAAGAAAGCTTCGCCGTCGGTGGGCATTATCGACCCCGATTTCGATCCGATCCGCCAAGCGAAGCGCTACCTTGAGGGTGGGGCCTCCTGCCTCTCGATCCTGACCGACGAGAAATACTTCCAGGGTTCGCTGGGCTACCTGACCCAGATCTCGAAGTTTTCGAACGCCCCGCTGTTGCGCAAGGATTTCACCATCCACGAGGTGCAGATTCACGAGGCCTCGGTGTCCGGGGCGGATGCGATCCTGCTGATTGTCGCGGCCTTGGATGACGACACCCTGCGCCGTCTGCATGATGAGGCGAAGTCGCTGATGCTTGACGTGCTGGTGGAGGTGCATGACCTCGAGGAGATGGACCGGGCGCTTGAGCTGGGTGCGGACCTGATCGGCGTGAACAACCGCAATTTGAAAACCTTCGAGGTCGATCTCGAAACCACGGCGCGTCTGGCGGATGAGGTGCCGGACGAGGTGATTCTGGTGTCGGAGAGTGGAATCAAGACTCCGGAAGATGCGATGCGGGTGTTGGAGGCCGGGGCGAATGCGGTGCTGATCGGCGAGGCGCTGATGCGTGCCGACGACCCGAGCCGCGAGATCGAGAAGTATCTCGAACTGGCTCTCGAGGCTTGAGAACGTGGAGAAGGTCATGCGTCACAGGAGCGCTGGCCTTTGATGAGAAAGCCTGCAGCTTGTTCATCCTGGCATCATGAACCAAAAGGTATCAGGCAAGCGTTCCCGACTTCTTGCATTCTTGCAGGACTGGTTTTGGTCGGGTGCGGAAAGGGTTGAAGTGGATTGCGCGGTGAAAGACGAGCTGCTTGTGACGAAGCCCTTGCCCGGCCTGCATGCGGCGTGCTAGGCACGCGCATGTCCAAGCCGCTGCGTTCGCGCCAACTTCACCGTCGTCTGGGGCCCTGGCTCCTTCTGCCCTTGTTGCTGATCGCCCTCAGCGGGCTCACTTACCGCATCGGCCGCTCCTGGTTCGATTTTTCGAGCGAGCTCGGTGACCGCATCATGTGGATTCACACCGGGGGCTGGTTCGGGGGGCACGGCTCGATGCTCTATCTGCTCGTCGTCGGTGGCGGACTGCTGTTTTTCATCTTCTCGGGCCTGCGGATGGCGCTGCGTTCGAAGCCTTCGGGCGCGGCCTTCCGCAGATCCCACCGCTTGCTCGCGATGATCTGTTTCCTGCCGCTGCTGGTTTCCGCAGTCACCGGCATCGCCTACCATGCCGGCGATGTGTGGTTCGCAACGAGCCCCGAGATCCAAAAAATCCTGATGTCTCTCCATCAGGGCAGTTGGTTGGGCAAGCAACTGCGTGTCTTCTACATCCTGCTGCCCGGACTGGGGCTGATTGCGCTCGGTCTCACCGGGCTGCGCCTGTGGTTTGCTGACCGGACGCGGAAGGAGTAGCGGCTGTTCGATGAGGTGGAAGCCTCTCTTTCTCCGGTGCTACGGCTGGCCTGATGCCTTGCCATGAGCCCTGGATCGTCGCTGGCCGATGCTGTGATTTCGTCGCACCGGCATGGCGCGTTCGCTGTCCCGGGGCGGGAAATGCCGTTTTTTTTGTTTTTTCATTTGACCCTGCGACAGGGCTGTGCGCAAAAAAGCCCCATCAATTGAGACTGAGTCTCATTTAAAACAAAGCACACACATGAAATCGAGCAAGCGCAGTTTGAAGATTGGGGGATGGGCCGGCGGTTTGACCGCGGGAGCCATGGCCATCGGGGTTGTTGCCACCGCCCAGGAGGCTGGGACGGAGAAGCGGAAGCTGGACACCCTGGTGGTCCAGGCGGAATCGGAGTCGGACCAGACCATTCAGGATTTGTGGCTGCCGGCGGTGCGTGGGGCGCAGATTTACTCAGGCAAGAAGACACAGGTGATCGATCTCGACGACCTGCCGCGCAATGTGGGCAACAACTACCGTCAGGCCCTGATCAAGAGTCCGAGCCTTCTGTTGAGTGAGGAATCCTCGCCGCTGGTGAGCATCGGTTACCGTGGGCTGAATCCGCACCGGGCGCAGTTCACGCAGATGCTGCGTGACGGATTGCCGATCCATGCGGACCAGTTCGGCTATCCCGAGGCCTATTACACTCCGCCCTTGGACACGGTGGACCGGATCGAGTTTTTGCATGGCGGGGCCGCGTTGCAGTATGGGCCGCAGCCCGGCGGCTCGCTGAATTACATCACGCACCGGCCGAGGACGGACCGGGAGTTTTCCTTGCGCACGCAGCATGTGATCGGCAGCGATGATCTCTATTCCACCTTCAATTCCGCGGACGGCACGGTGGGCAAACTTGGATATTATACCTATTACAACCACCGGGAGTCGGACGGTTTCCGTTCGGCCAACAGCGCCTACGACCTCGATACGGCATCCGTGAAGCTGCTCTACTCGCTGGACAACGGCGGGAAGGTGATTTTCACGGTGGATTCGTATGAGGAAACCCACGGTGAGCCCGGCGGACTGACCCGGGCGAATTTCTTCGCCGGCGACCTGACAGCCACGCGTCTTTTCGACAACATGACCATCGAGCGGGATTCGGCGACTCTCACCTACGAGATCGAGCCGACCTCGGATTCGTTTTTCACCAGCAGCCTCTGGTGGTCCGATTACCTCCGCTACAGTGCGCGTCAGCGCGGCGGTGGTTTTGGCACCGCGCCTGCGGGTCCTGATTCGTCGACCAATTCGATCGAGCGGCAAGAGTTCCACACCCTGGGCTGGGACACGCGCTACCGCCGCAACTGGGGTGCTGAATTCCAGCACACCTTCAGCGCGGGAGTGCAGTTCTATTACACGGATTCGCCGCGTTACGATTACCGTGGAGCGACTCCGGACGCCACGACGGGCACCTTGCGCAACCATTCCGAGCGGGAAATCCTCTACGCGCCGATTTTCGCGGAGAACCGCTTCCAATTCGGCAAGCTGTCCGTCACCCCCGGCCTCCGCGTCGAGAACAGCTGGCAGGACATCCGCGAGATCGTCAACGTCTCGAAGGTTCCGCCGCTCGGTTCGAGGGACGACCATGCAACCGTTTTGCTCGGCGGCTTGGGGCTTGAGTACGAGCTGCCTGCGGATTCCGCGCTCTATGCGAACGTTTCGCAAGCCTACCGCCCGATGATCTTCAGCGAGGCGGTTCCGACCGGCGCGGGCACGGTGGTCAACAACGACCTCGAGGAAGGCAA
>CBFGOB010000280.1:0-4249 GCA_965650215.1 uncultured bacterium
CAGAAGCCTTCGCGGCCGCCGATGTAGCCGGCGGGTTTGCCGAGGAATTCCTCGGTCGGCTTGCCGTCGACGGTCGAGGTGTAGTCGATCACGGCATAGTCGCCCATGGCCGCGCCGCGGCCATCGACGGTATTGAAGTCGGCGAAGCGCTCTTGGAGGGACTTCAGCTGGGCCTCGAGGTCCGCCTCCGGCACATCGGCTTTCGGCACGGTGACCTGGATCCCCTTGTAATCCGGAAGTTCGAATTCAGGGGCGATCGTCAGCACCGACATGAAGGACAGCCCGCCGTCGGGGAGGGTGTTGAATTGGCGGGGGGCGCCGAAGTTGAGGACTTTCAGGGATTCCTGCTTGATCGCCTCGTCGATGGCGAGGTGGTAGAGGTTTTCGTTGAGTTCCTCGGAGATTTCCTTTTCGTAGCGTTTTTCGACCACCTTGAGCGGGGCCTTGCCGGGGCGGAAGCCGGGGACGCGTGCTTTTCTGGAATAGCCACGGATGATCTGATCGCGTTGGCCTTGGACTTTCTCGGCGGGGATTTCCACGCGCAGGGTGGCCACGCACTTCGGCTGCTTCTCGACAACAATATTCATAGGGGTACATGCGGCTTTCGCGCCGGGGCGGGGACGCTAGGGGAAAGGGGGGCGGCTTGTCAAACGGGGTGTTTGAAAAGCGGCCGACCGCTTGCAGGACCCGGTCTCAGCCGGCGGTCATGCCGGTCCAATGCCAGAGCTGGGGGTCGAGCTCGAGGCGGGCGGCTTTGGCGAGGCCTTCGGCGTCGGCCTCGGCATGGAGGACCGCGAAGACGGTCGATCCCGAGCCGCAGAGCAAGGCGGCGCGGCATTCGCGGCGGGCCATCAGCCATTCCCGGACTTCGGCGAGGAAGCGGAATTTCGCGAAGACCGGGCGCTCCAGGTCGTTGACCAGGCTCAGGCCCTCGAGTTCCTGGGGGGCTTCATGGATGCCGGGGAGCGCTTGGGATCCCTGCCAGCGGCGATAGGCATCCGGGGTGGCGACGCCGAAGGCGGGCTTGAGAAGGATTACACGGAGAGATGGTGGAGCCGGGGCGGGCTCGATGATTTCGCCGCGGCCTCGGGCGCGGGCCGAGCCTTGGCCGAGGAAGAAGGGAATGTCGGAGCCGAGCGTGGCGGCGATCCGGTGGAGTTCCGCATGCTTGAGCTGGTCATCGTTGAGCTGGTTGAGCCCCAGCAAGGTGGTGGCGGCGTCGCTGCTGCCGCCCCCCAGGCCTGCCCCGTGGGGGATCGATTTTTCCAGATGGATCCGCAGCATGCAGGGCTTGCCGCTCGCGCGTTCGTAGGCGCGGACCGCTTTTACGACGAGGTTGCTTTCATCGCAGGTCAGGCTGGGGTCGTTGCAACTGAAGCTGAATCCGTTGGCGGGCTCGAAGTCGAGGCGGTCGGCGAGGCCGGGCAGCTTGACCATCAGCGAGTCGATTTCGTGGAAGCCATCGTCCCGTTTGCCGAGGATGCGCAGCGACAGGTTCAGTTTTGCCGGGGCGGTGAGGGTGAGGGGATTCATCAATCTCGAACGATCAGGGCCATCATCCGGCCGGTCTGGCCCGACTCTTTGCGGTAGCTGTAAAAGCGCGATAGATCTGAGGCGGTATTTTCGCCGCAGTCGATGAAATTTCCCAGCCGGCAGCGTTCGGCCTGACGGGCGATCTCGGCGGCAAAGTCGATCTCGTAGTCCGGCGGGCGGATGCAGGGGCTGAGCACGGCGGTGACATCTGCGGCTTCGGTGCCGAATTGATCCCGCATCCGTTCGATCGCATTGCCGAGGATGTCGTGTTCCGTGCCTTTTTTGCCGGAGTGCAGCAGACCGATCGCTTTGGTTTTGGCATCGGCGAGCCAGATCGCGCCGCAGTCGGCGACGTAGATGCAGAGGACTTGGCCGGTTTCGCAGGTGATCAATCCGTCGACGGCGGGAACGACTGGCAGGCCGTCGGGGGCGATGATTTCCCCCTTGCAAGGCACGGTGGCGACGGCGTTGCCGTGGACTTGTTCGGCGCGCCACCAGCGGGCGTCGGGAGCGAAGTCGCGGACAATCGATGCGTGCGAGGGCTTCATGCGGGTCATTGCCTCATCGCGGGTGCCGGCGACGTCGATGCCGTGCAGCCGTTCGACCCAGGCGGCACGGATGCCGGGGATCTGGTGCAGGGAATGCAAATGCGAAAACGCCTCCGTCACCGCGGCAGGGTAACGGAGGCGTTTCGAATTCGCCAAGAGGGATTTGCGGATCGGTGGGCACCCGCGGGGATAGCAAGGCCGCTCAGGAAATCGAGCGGCCCTTGATGGCGCGTTTGGTGTGGGCGACGGATTCCGCCTGGTCTTCGTCCATGCTCGCCAGGATCCCTGCGAGATCGTTGGCGATTTCATTGCGCATCTTGGACACCAGCGAAATTCCCTTGGAAGTGATCCGCACCATGATCTTGCGGCGGTCTTCCGCGGCGTGGGTGCGTTCGACGTAGGACAGTTTCTCCAGTCGGTCGACCAGTCCGGTCGCGGCAGCGGTCGAATGTCCCATTTTTTTGGCGATGTCCGACATCGTCAGGTATTCCTCGCTCGACAGGTAGGTCAGGAGGAAGAATTGGGAGAAGGAGATCTGACCTTTGCTGAGTTCCGAAGACAGGTTGAGGATGCAACTGCGCTGCGTGAACAGGACAAAGTCAGCAAGACGATCGGCGTCGGCTTTCACCGAGGCGCCCGAGGTGTTGATGGTTTTCATGTGGGCTGGTTGTGGAATGCATTGGGGGACAGGGAGCTTGAGCACCGTCATGGTGAAGAGGTCGGAGGCTTCCGGGCTGACGGAAATCTCCAGACATCCAGGCTAAAAGTTTTTAGTCTTTATGGCGGTGCTCATCGGGACTTTTTGAAAATACATGGGCAAAAGAGGTATTGGAAGAAAAGAATTCACAAAAAGTTAAATACTTTGTCGCGCAAGGGCGCGATTTCAAGTTCATTGAATATCAATGACTTGCGCCTGATATTCCGGGCGCTTCAGGGCTCCACTGCAGGCTCGGGTGGAGCGGGTGCTTTGGGTGGGGCGGGGAGGAAGACGGGGTCGCCAACTTGTGGGTTGCCGGACTGGATGTCGGCCGCGGCGTAGGCGCCGAGGGATTCGCCGGTAAAGATCAGGTTCGCGCTGCGTTGGCCCTCGCCGTGGACGGTGAGGATGCTGTCGATGGTGGCGTTGAAGGACGGGTAGCGCTGGATGAGGACAAAGCTGCCGTCGGGTGAGACCGAGGAGATGCGGCCGATGAGTTCCGGGCGGGCCGGCGGTGCTTCGGCTTCTTCGCGTGGGGCGCTGGCGCCGGGTTTCAACCACCCGCAGCTGCAGAGCGCGAACACACCGAGCAGGGCGAAGTGGTGAAGCGCGTCGGGTTTCATGGGCTGGAGAAATGCTGGGAAAGCTTATCGATTCAATCGAGCAAGCGGATCTCGTCGGCTTGGATCAGCGACTCCACGCCATTGGCGGTGAGCAGGCGGAGTTCGCCGCCGTCGCCGATGGAGTCCACGGTTCCGGTTGATGGTCCGCGGGCGGTGAGCATCGACACCCGGCGGCCGCTGAGCACGCAGCGTTGGCGGACGGCACCGAGGACTTCCGGGAACTCCAGATTGATTTGCCGGCTGCGGATGGCGAGCCGTTGGATGATGGTGCCGAGCACTTCGCTGCGTGTGAGCGGGCGGCTGCCCGCGAGATGCAGGGAGGTGGCGATGCTGGCGATTTCGTCGGGGAAGCCTGGGGTATGGACGTTGATGCCAATGCCGACGATGACGAAATCGTGTCCTGCTTCGACAAGGATGCCGGCGACCTTGCGCTCGCCGATCCAGACGTCGTTGGGCCACTTGATCCCTGCGCTGCAGCCGAACGACTCGGCCGCCTCTGCGACGGCAAGGCCGGTGGCAAGGGCGAGGCGTGGCCAGAGGGCCTTGGGGTCGGTCGGGCGGAGGAGGATGGAAAACGCGAGCGAGTCGGCGGCGGAGGAGAACCAAGCGGCGCCGCGGCGTCCGCGCCCGGCATGCTGATGGCGTGCGAGAAGGACGAGCCCGTGTTCGGCTCCCTGGCTGCCGAGCTGTTGGAGTTCGTCGTTGGTCGACGCCACCGTGTCCCGGATCAGCAAGCGGAAGGGATCGGGAAAATGCCGGGCGGCATCGCTGAGGTCGTCACTCATGACTGGATTGGAGTGAAGTCGAGGCCGATGTCGAGAGAAGGTGCCGAGTGGGTGAGGGCTCCG
>CBFGOB010000281.1:0-4247 GCA_965650215.1 uncultured bacterium
CGATTTCCGGTGCCAGCATCCGCCAGGCCATCGCATCCCCGCAACGGCCGAAGCAGGTCGGCACCTCGGCGAACAGCAAGAGCAGGTCGCGCTCCTTGCACAAGCTGGCCAGCGCGCGCAGGAACTCCGGCGCGGCGACATTCACGCCACCCTCGCCCTGGATCGGCTCGAGCAGCACCGCCACGGTCTCCGGACGGATCCCGGCCTTGAGCGCCTCGATGTCGTTGAACGGCAAATGCCGGAATCCCGGCATCAGCGGATCGAAGCCCTCCTGCACCTTGGCCTGGCCGGTGGCCGCAATGCCACCGAGGGTCCGGCCATGGAAGGATTGCCTGAAAGTGATCACTTCGAAACGCGGCGCACCATCCGGGCCGGGCCTGCGGTGGCCGTAGCGCCGTGCGGACTTGACCAGGCCGTCGTTGGCCTCGGCTCCGGAATTCGAGAAGAACACCTTGCCGGGCAGCTTGACGTGACGTTCGACGATCTCCTCCGCCAACTCCGCCTGCTGCGGAATCTGGTACAAGTTCGAAACATGCAGCAGGCGCCCCGCCTGCTCGCGGATCGCCGCCACCAGACGCGGATGGGAATGGCCCAGGGCACAAACGGCGATGCCGGTGCAAAAATCCAGATAACGCTTGCCCTGATCGTCCCACAGCCAGCTGCCCTCACCTCGCACCGGGACCAACGGAAAACGTCCGTAAGTCGGCATCACATAGTGCTGGTAAAGTTCAGGGGTGTTCATCGGGAAGGGGGCGAAGCCTAGCGCCGATCCGCGGAATGGCAAAGCGGGAATTGCACCCGAAAAAAACCTTGACCCATCGCCATCACATAACGAGATTTCTCGTGATGATGTTTGCCGTTACGTTTTTCCGGGCACTTGCCGATCCGACCCGCTGGCGGATCGCGCGGCTGGTCAGCGGCCAGGCGCTCTGCGTCTGCGAACTGGCAGACATCCTCGGCATGCCCCAGTCGTCGGTTTCCAGTCATGTGCAGATCATCCGCCGGGCCGGCCTGCTCGAGAGCGAAACCTGCGCCAAGTGGACCTACTTCCGCATCCACTCCCGGCACCTCGCGTTTTTCAAATCGATCCTGAAGCAATTTCCCGATGAGGAGGTCCACCGGCTCGACGCCCAACGCGCCGAGGCCCGCCTCGCACTGCGCGCCGGCAGCTGCTGCCCCGGCCCGCGCAAACTTGCCCGCAAACGCCAGCCTGCGCTTGCCGTCACTCCCCGCAGCACACCCGGATCATGACCCTCCATACCCTCAAGCAGCTGCTTGCCGAGCACCCACAGCACCATTTCCGCCTGCGGCTCCCCGATGATTCCGAGGTGGCGCGTTCATTCCACATCACCGAAGTCGGCCGCATCGACAAGGTCTTCCTCGATTGCGGCGGCACCCGCCGCGAACAAAGCACCTGCCAGCTCCAGGTCTGGGTCGGCAAGGATTTCGAGCATCGGATCGAAACGCAGAAAATGGCGGGCATCCTGAAAAAAGCGGAACCCCTCTTGCCCGACGACTCGCTCCCCGTGGAGATCGAATACGAGGACCGCGTGATTTCCCAATACACCATCGCCGGCCACGAGATCGGTGATGCCACCGTCATCCTCCAACTCGCCCAGAAGCACACCGAGTGCCTCGCACCCGAACTCTGCGGGCTCGAGATGCCCTCGCTGCGCCTGCCCCCACTGCCCGGCCAGAGCACACCCTGCTGTGGACCCGGCGGGCGCTGCTGATGGAGCAACCCTGCAAGCATTCACCATGAACGACCCCGTCGCCAAAAACATGTCCTTCACCGACCGCTACCTCACGGTCTGGATTTTCGCCGCCATGGCCGTCGGGGTCGCCATCGGCCACTGGATCATCGACGACCCGGCCGCGTTCTTCGCGCCGATGACCGTCGGCACGACCAACCTGCCACTCGCCCTGGGCCTGATTGTCATGATGTATCCGCCCCTCGCCAAGGTGCGCTACGCGGAACTGCCCAAGGTATTTGCCAACACCCGCATCCTGTCGCTCTCGCTCGTCCAGAACTGGCTCATCGGCCCGGTCCTGATGTGGATCCTCGCCGTGGTTTTCCTGCGCGACCAGCCCGACTACATGGTCGGTCTGATCCTCGTCGGCCTCGCGCGCTGCATCGCGATGGTGCTGGTCTGGAACCAGCTCGCCAAGGGCAGCAACGAATACGCCGCCGGACTGGTGGCGCTCAACAGCATCGCCCAGATCCTGTTCTACAGCGCCTATGCCTGGCTGTTCATCACCGTGCTGCCGCCATACTTCGGCCTCAAGGGGGCGATCGTCGAAGTCTCGATGGCCGATATCTTCCATAGTGTGCTGATTTATCTCGGCATCCCCTTCGCCGCCGGCGCGCTGAGCCGCGTGCTGCTGGTCAAGACCAAGGGCGAGGTCTGGTATGAAACGGTCTTCATCCCGAAAATCTCGCCCCTCACCCTGATCGCGCTGCTCTTCACCATCGTGGTCATGTTCACCTACAAGGGTGACACCATCGTGCAGTTGCCTCTCGACGTCCTGCGCATCGCGATCCCGCTGGTGATCTATTTCGCCGTGATGTTCCTCGTGAGCTTCTGGATGGCCGCCAAGCTCGGCTCCGACTATCCGCGCACCGCCAGCATCGCCTTCACCTCCGCCGGCAACAATTTCGAACTCGCCATCGCCGTGGCGATCGCCGTGTTCGGCCTCGAGTCCGGTGTCGCCTTCGCCGCCGTCGTCGGCCCGCTGATCGAAGTCCCCGCCCTCATCGGCCTCGTCCACGTCTCCTTCTTCCTCAAACGCAAATTCTTCACCTCGCCCTCTGCCGATATTCCATAATCAACCCTCCATGCGCCCCACCATCCTCATCCTCTGCACCGGCAACAGCTGCCGCTCCCACCTCGCCGAAGGCATTCTCCAACGCGCGCTCGGCGACTCGTTCCGCGTGGTCAGCGCCGGCTCGAAGCCCGCCGGTTACGTCCACCCGCTCGGCATCCGCGTGATGGCCGAATTAGGCATCGACATCCGCAGCCATCGCTCGAAGCACCTCGATGAATTCCTCAGCGACCATATCGAAACCGTGATCACCGTTTGCGGCAATGCGGATCAGGCCTGCCCGGTGTTTCCGGGCCAGATGAACCGCCACCACTGGCCCTTCGACGACCCCGCCCACGCCACAGGCAGCGAGGAGGAACAACTGCAGGTCTTCAGGCGCGTGCGCGACGAAATCCAACAGGTCTTCGGCGCCTACGCCGCAGGCCGCCTGGATGCGCTGAAGGGCTGAGGCCTCACCTGCCCTTGCCGTATTCCTTCTTCAGCCGCTCGATGGTCCGAGGAATCAACTCCTTGCGATCCCGATGCTCGAAGGCCTCGGCGAAGGGATCGCCGGTGCGCTTCATCAATTCCAGCAGCCCGGAACGCATCGACTCGATCTCGGCCCGGCTGGATGCATCGGCGATAAGATTGTCGCGCTCGAAGCGGTCCTGGCGCAGGTCGTAGAATTCCTCCGGCGTGCGGAACTGATAGAACTCCGTGCGTTTGCGGATCTCGGGATCGGTTTCCGCAGCCGCAACCATCGCCTTCCAGCTCAGGCCGGCCATGTTTTCGGTCTGGTATTTCTTCACCCCGTCGGACCAGGCATTCCAGATGTAGGCTTTTTCCTTGGTGCGGATGCATCTCATCGGCAGCCAGTTCGCACCGAACGCCGCATTGTAAAAGGTGAAGACCCGGTCCCATCCGCCCAGCCGCTCACCCTTGAGCACCGGGAGAAAGGACCGTCCGTCGACATCCTTGAGCGCGGGGAGCCTTGCGGCCTCCAGCAAGGTCGGCGCGAAATCCAAAGTCGTCACCAGATGCTCGCGATCGACCATGCCGGGCTTCGTCACTCCGGGCCACCGCAGGATCAAGGCACCCCGCGAGCTGTTCTCGTAGCTGTTCGACTTGCCGAAAGGAAACGACATCCCGTGGTCGCCGCCATAGAACATCACCAGCGTGTTGTCGGCAAAACCTTCCTCCTCGAGCACTTTCAGCACCGCCCCCAGGGCATCATCCATGCGCCGCACGTTCGTGTAGTAGCCTGCCAGCTCGCGGCGGATGTCGGGAAGGTCTTCGAGAAAACCGGGCACTTCGGTGATCTCCTCGGGCTTCACCCAGCGGCTAGGCGGCTCGCCTTCCGCGAGGTCGTCGGGCCCCTTCATGCCGATGAAGGGACGATGCGGATCGTAGCAGTTGACGTTGTGAAAGAATGGCTTTCCCTGTTC
>CBFGOB010000282.1:0-4228 GCA_965650215.1 uncultured bacterium
ATTCCCTGCTCGATGCCCTTGGCAAATCCGGTGGATTCGGTGCGCTTCAGCAGGAAAAACCAGGAAAACGCGACGACCACCGCCAAAAACAGTACGACCCGGGAAAACATCCGCGCCAAATGGAACATCGCCCGCCCCCGCATGCCCTTGCCAGCCACGGAATAGCGCAACTGGAACCAAAATCCCTGACTCGCCACCCACTGGCTGAGCCGCTTGTCGAAATCGTTTGCCTGGTCTCCTGCCATGATGTCCTGACGCTGACGCCGCGCCAGTAAAACGGCTGCGGGCCTGGCAGGCGAGGAAATTTGCCTCGCACCCGGGACAATGATCCCTTACCAAGCGCCCCGTGGAAGCCAACGACTACAAAGTCCGCCTCGAGATCTTCGAAGGCCCGCTCGACCTCCTGCTCTACCTCATCAAGAAGGACGAGCTCGACATCCATTCGATCTCCATCGAGCGCATCACCCACCAGTATCTCGATTACATCAACACCTTCAAGCTGCTCAACATCGACCTCGCCTCCGAATTCATCGTCATGGCGGCCAACCTGATGTATCTGAAAAGCAGGACCCTGCTCCCCAAGGTCGACCAGCCCCCGGAGGAGGACGCGGAAGAGGACGACCCGAGGTGGGAACTCATCCGGCAGCTGATCGAATACAAGAAATTCAAGGATGCCGCCGGCTTCCTCTCGCTGCGCGAGATCGAGCAGGAGGGCAGCTTCGAACACCAACCGGATGCCTCGGAGCTCCCCGAACCGGAAGCCCCGGCACTGGCGGAAGTCTCGATTTTCGATCTCATCCGCGCCTTCCAGAACGTTCTCAAACGCTTCGAGGAGGCACACGACTTCGGCGACATCATCGACGACCGCTTCACGGTCAGCGACCAGATCGAACTGCTCATGAAGCGGGTCCGCCCCGGCGAAAGCATGCGCTTCGAGGAGTTCTTCCAGGAGGCGTCGACGAAATCGGAGGTCATCGTCACCTTCCTCGCCTTGTTGGAGCTGATGAAGCTCAACCAGTTCCTCGTCCGCCAGAACGAACTGCTCGGCGACATCATCGTCGAACGACGCAGCCTGGGTTCGCCCCCGCTCGCGGAACCTGCAACCCACTGAGAGGCTGACTTCAATATGGCAGGGACCTTTTTCCGAAAGGTCCACGCGCATGGAGAGAAAAGCTGTGTGCCCTGATCACGCTTGGAAATCGACCCATGGACGAATGTTCACACCTCATGTTCACGGACCTTCCGGAAAATGGTTCCTGCCTGCTGAGAATTTTCAGACAGCATCTGAGCCACCAGGGCAGCTCGCCCGACACAGGGCGGGAGGAATCAAGGATCAGGACAAGCGGAACACGATCCGCGCCTTGGTCAGGTCGTACGGAGACATCTCCATCTTGACCCGGTCACCGACCACAAGCCGGATGAAACGCTTGCGCATCTTGCCGGAAATGTGGGCCAGCACCTCGTGACCGCTCTCGAGCTTGACCCGGAACATCGTGCCGGCAAGCACCGAGGAAATCTCACCTTCGACTTCGACCGCCTTTTCCTCGTCATCCTTGACGGGCTTGCGAGGAGCCCCGTAGCGGTTGCGGCCGCGGCTCGATCTGTTTTGTGGGCGTGGAGGCATAGGGTGGTCTGGAGTGATTGGGGAAAACCAGTCGAATTCCCTGCGGTTGGGTAATCCATCCGCCCCCCTGCCAGCAATGCAAAAAACGCAAAAACTCCCAAACCCAAGGCAGCGAAGTCCACATTCCCCCGCACGGATGCTTGCATTGCCCCGATGAAGGCTCCAAGTTCCCAAGCACTCTCAAACCCCAACCGCGATCCGATCCCCGCCATGCCCGAGATCTCCGAAAAAGAACTGCCAGCCAACTCCAAAGCCCTGTGGCTCAAAGCCATCAACGCAGTCCAAGTGTCGAATCTCGACTATGCAATCACCCTGATCCAGGGCGTGCTGGAGCAGGCACCCGGCTTCCTCGACGGCCGCAAACTGCTGCGCAAATGCGAACTCCAGAAGGAATCCGGCCAAACGGCGAAAAAGAAAAGCGGCCTCTTCGGATCCGGCATGGGCGCGATGAAGATCCAGAGCCAGATCAAGAAAAACCCCGAATCCGCACTGCCGCTCATCGAGAAGGAATTGGGCAAGGACCCGCTCAGCGAAACCTACAACGACCTGCTGCACGATGCCTGCCTGAAACTCGGCCTGCTGGATACCGCCGCCTTCGCCCTCGAAACCGTGCGCGAGGGCAGTCCGGAAAACTCCAAAATCCTGCACAAGCTCGCCACCTTCTACCTCGACCAGGACCAACCCAACCTCGCTGTCGAGGTCTACAACGACATCATCAAGCACCACCCCACCGATGGCATCGCCATCAAGGGCTCGAAGGACGCCTCGGCCCGCGCCTCGATGAAAAAGCAAAAGTGGGATGAGAACACCGACATGCGCTCGCTGATGCGCAACGTCGACCAGTTCCAGGAATTGGAAAAGGCATCCCGCACCGGTCTGACCACGGATCAACTGATCGAACGCCGCGACCGGACGATCGAGAAATACAATGCCGATCCCAACAACCTCGCCTCCGCCAAGGAGCTGGCGGCGATCTATGAACAGCTCGAGGACTGGCACAACGCCCACACGTTCTATCGCTGGGCCCACTCGCTGAGCAACGGCGACGTGGCATTGGCGTCAAAGGCCTCGGCCATGAACGACCGCGCGATCGAAAAGGACCTCTCCGAGCTCGAAGCCGCGGTCGCCGCCGACCCCCACAACGAGGAGCTGAAGGAGGCCCTGCAGGCACGCCGCGCCGACCGCATGGCCGAGCAGATCCAGGAATGCAAGCAACGCATCGACCAGAACCCTTCCGACCCGCAGCTGCGCTACGAAATGGGCGCGGTTCTGTATGCGGCCGGCCGCTACAGCGACGCCATCCCCCACCTCCAGCAGGCGACCCGCAACCCGCACATCCGCACCAAGGTGCTGCTGACCCTTGCCCGCTGCTTCAAAGCCAAGGGCATGTTCGACCTGGCGGTCAAGCAGCTCTCCGACGCCCTCGCGGACCTGCACAGCATGGACGGCACCAAAAAGGAAGTCCTCTACGAAAAAGGCCTCATCCACTCGGAAATGAACGACGCCACCGCAGCCCTCGACAGCTTCAAACAGATCTACGAGGTCGACTACGGCTACCGCGACGTGGCCCACCGCGTGGAATCGTCCTACCGCTGATCACCGCGGCCTGAGGTTCACCCGCTGCGGGTGATAGCGGTCATCGGGGGAAAACAACCACCCGGGATTGCGGTCGAGCAGTTCGTAACGGGCGAGCCTGAACTCCGGCAGGACCTGATTGCTGTTAGGATCGTAGGCCATGCGGCCGGTGTATTCCCCCCAGATGCGGTATTCGTAATTCTGGTCGTAGGCGAAACGCACGCCTTCCGGACCTTCTTCCGGAAGCCGGTCCGGCACCCGCATCCGGTCTTCGCGCATCATGACCAGCTGCGCTTGGTTCCACGACTGGCGGGGCTTTCTCAAATAACCCCAGAAGCGGGTCTTTTCGACGTGATAGCGGCGCCCGTAATAAAAATCTCCGGTCGCTTCAGTAGCAATCGCCGCATTCCTCTGCTCCAGCGTCGGACCACCCATCCTGGTGCCGGAAGTGGTGAACAAACGGCACTGCGGCAACAGCACACAAGCCAATCCGATCAGACACAGGCGCAGCACAGGCATTCGCATGGAGGAAAAGCTAGAAAGGAAGCGGCACCGGCGGCAAGCCCCGAGAGTCCCCACTTCATCGGCCAGCAAAGCGCTCGTCATACGGCTTGTCACCAAGCACCCAGTCCTCGGCAAGCACCCGCAGAATCTCAAAATGGCCGGAAGCCCCACCCCGCATCGAACGCACTGCGAGGGTTGCGCGCTTGCCCGCAGCGTCGGCTTCGCCCGCGCCCATCGCCTGCATCGCCTTGGTCTGTGCTCCCCCTGCACGACAGAAACCGTGCAATGCGTGCGCCACATCCGGCGAATGCATGACCCAGCGGTCCCAGGCTGGATCCGCTTCGGCTTGGCCCGCTGTCGCGGGCCGCACCATCACCCGGAGCACCCCCTCCTGCGCCTTGCCCTCGAGCAAGGCGGACCATGAAGGCTCGACCGTGCGCGCGAATGCCGCGTGGTCGATCCTCCAGCCCCACTCCGGATTGTGCACCCACAAGGCAAGCCGCTGACGGCGCTGGCTTTCGAGCT
>CBFGOB010000283.1:0-4202 GCA_965650215.1 uncultured bacterium
AGGCGGTTCCGACCGGCGCGGGCACGGTGGTCAACAACGACCTCGAGGAAGGCAAATCGATCGAATACGAATTGGGGGTGAAATCCCGTCCCAACGAGTGGCTGACTTTCGACACCAGTGTTTTCCTGCTGCAGTTCGAGGATCAGATCGGCGTGGTGGCGCCGACCCTGCAGAATGTGGGCGACAGCCAGCACCTCGGTCTCGATGTCTTCGCCAGTGTCGATCTGCTCACCCTGGCCTCGGGCCAGAAGACCGAACAGTCGCTGGAATGGTTCGTGAGCGCCACCTTCCTTGATGCGGAGTTTGTCGACGGCCTCACCGACGGCAACACCCCCCAATACGCGCCCGACCACACGATCCGCAGCGGCCTGGTTTACCGCCACGAAGACTTCGGCAGCATTTCGCTCAGCAGCACCTACGTGGATGACTATTTCGCCGATGACGGCAATACGGCCGACTTCCAGGTGCCGAATTACAACGTCTGGGATCTCACCGCGGAGGTCAGGGTCCATGAGAACGTGAAGCTGATCGCCGGAATCAACAACCTCTTCGACCAGCAGTACTTCACCCGGGTTCGCAACGACGGGATCGATCCTTCGAACGGAAGGAACTACTACGTCGGTGCATCCTTCGAGTTCTGATTTCGTGGAGCCGTGGTCGGCATGAGGTGGTGCGCGCAGGCCCACCGCCTCATGCCCCAGGCTGCCGGATCGCCCGATGACCGCAGCTGCTGAGAAGGCTTTCCGGTCACGGGTTCCCCGCTTCCTACTTTGTATTTGACCCTATGGTCGCAAAACTGAAGATGTGAAAAAATCGCGTTCCAACCCCGGTCATTACAGCATGTTGCGGATCCTGTTCGTCATTTCCCTGGCCCTTGTTCCATCGTTATTCGCGGAAGCGGAGGATGCGGATCTCGTCCAGCTGCGAGAAACCATTTCCAAGATCGTCGATGTCGAGGCGATGGAGTCACAGGAGCGCATGGATTGGAAGGCAGGCAAGGATGAGCTTGCATCGTTGCTGGAATTGCACGCGCGCGAGTTGAAGCTTCTCGACGAGGAGTTGGCCAAGGCCGGGAATTCCGCACCGGGCCATGAGCAGGCGACGGCCGAGATGAAGGGCCGGATCGATGAGCTGAAGCAGGTCCGCAGTCTCGTGGCCGAGGCGGTGGCGCGCAACATTCCCCGCGTTGCCGGGCTCGCCAAGCGCTTTCCCGCTCCTCTGCTCAAGGAGGCCGAAGCCGAGCTCGCCCAAGTGGCCGGCTGGAAGCCGTCCGACGAGCCGCGCGACGCCCTGCGTGCGATTCTCGATGTCCTTGCCAAGGCCGGACAGTTCAACCGTCGCCTCACCCGCAGCAGCGAGATCATCGAAGGCCGTCAGGTCGAGGTTCTCTATCTGGGACTCGGATGCGCCTATTACATGGATCCGAAGGACAAGGCCGGCATCGGTCGGCCTGCCGAAGGGGCCTGGGAGTGGGTTTCGAAACCCGAGATCCGTTCTGAACTCGCCGCGGCTTTCGAGATACTCGATAAGAAACGCCAGCCCGCGATGGTCACCCTGCCGATCGAGATCCGCTGAACCATTCCGATCATGTTCCATTTCCAACGCATCTTGTTCCGGCGCCTGTGTTTGATGGCCGTGTTGACGGCCGCATCGGCCGGGGCGCAAACCACCGTGCCGCAGGCGCTGGCCGAGGCCCGCTCCGATCTCGAGCGATCCTTGTCGTCGCTTGAAACCACCCGCCGCCGGATCGCTGCCGAGAAGCCGGAGTTTCTTGCGGAGTTTCGCAAGACCGAGCAGGAACTGCAGGAAAAGCGCCGCCTCGCGCGGATCGCCCGGATGAGCCGCGAGGACCGCGTGCTCGAACTCCGCCAGTTGCAATCCGATCTTTCCACCCGCGCCCAAGACGCCAATTACCTCGCCGGTCTCCTGAAAGACCACGCCCTCAAGGTCAGCACCCTGCGCATTCCCGGCGCGCCTGAGCTCGAGGTCGATGCCGCGGTGCTTGCGGCCGAGATGGCTGATCCCGCCGAATCCCTGAGGCGGCGTCTGGTCATCCTCGACGCAGCGGTCAGCCACCTCGATCAGCTCCTCGGGGGTGCCACCCACCCGGGAAAAGCCACCGATCCTGATGGGCGCATCCACGAGGGAAGCTTCGCCGCCATCGGTCCGGTTTCCTTCTTCCTCAATACCGACCGGTCATCCGGAGGCGATGTGGTCGTTTCCAAATCCGGTGATCTGCCGCGTTACATTCCGGCAGCGCCCGACAACGTGGCCGCGCTGATGGCCGGCCAATCCGTGGCCTTGCCGATCGACCCGACCGGCGGCAACGCGCGTGCCATGGATGAGATCGATGGCGGCTTCGTGGATCTGGTGCGCAAGGGCGGGCTGTGGGTCTGGCCGATCATGTTCCTTGCCCTGCTTTCCCTGGTCTTCGGCCTCGTCAAACTCGCGCAGTTCGCGCGTCTGCGTGAACCTTCGGACGCATGGGTCACGGCCATTCTCGCGTCGCTGCGCACCGGTGAGCGCGACAAGGCGCTGCAAATCGCCGCTGAAAGCAACCACCCGGCCGGGCCGGTGATTGCCAAGCTGATCACGGTCGCCGAAAACTCCGCCGATCTGGTTGAGGAAACGCTCTACGAGCAGCTGATGGCGGTCCAGAGCCGCTCTTCGTCGATGCTTCCGGTCATCGCGATCACGGCGGCGACTTCACCGCTGCTCGGATTGCTGGGAACGGTTTCGGGCATGATTGCCACCTTCAATCTCATCACCCTCTTCGGCTCGGGCGATCCCAAGCCCCTCGCGGGCGGCATTTCGGAAGCCCTGATCACGACCTTGTTCGGTCTGATTGTCGCGATTCCCGCGCTCATCCTGCATGCCTTCCTCTCGCGGCGCGCCCAGGGGATTGTCCAAACCACCGAGCGCCTGGGCTTGTCCTTTGTCAACGGCTTGCGTGCCAAGCCCTGAGCCGCAGCGATTTCCGGATTCCGAAGCACGACGATGAAGCAGGCCATCCAGCAAACGATTCACGAGGGCGGCATCACCCTGTGGGCGCTCTTGTTGCTGGCGATCAGCATTTATGCGATTCTCTTCGGGGTTTGGCGCCGCCTCCGGCTGACGCGTTCGCTGGTGGTCAAACAGAAGTGGAGCGAGCCGCCCGCGGTCGACAAAACCCTGCCTTGGCAGCGTCCCAGACCCACGCCGCGCGAGATCCAGCGCGCTTATGCCGCCTTCGAACTCGACCAAATGGCATGGATCGAGCGCAGGTTGCCGTTCCTGGCCATCCTGATTTCCTCCGCGCCGTTGTTAGGTCTGCTCGGAACAGTCGCCGGCATGCTGATCACGTTTTCCGGCATGGCGGCGGGCAATGATGCACCCATCGACACCATTTCCACCGGCATCTCCAAGGCGCTGGTCACGACCCAGGCGGGCCTGGTCATCGCCATTCCCGCGGCCTTTCTGCTCGGTCTCATCAAGCGCCAGACCGAAACCACCCATCTCCAGCTCCAGCAGCAGCTGCACACCCACCTGTCCTGTTCCTACATGAAGACGGACCATCCGAAACCGGCGAACTGATGCGACGTTTCCGCCACAGCACCAGCACGGAAAACACCAGCGGGATCGACATCTCCCCCTTGATCGATGTGGTGTTCCTGCTGCTCATTTTCTTCATTGTGACCACGGTGTTTGTGAAGGAAACCGGTGTCGAGGTTTCCAAGCCCCGGGCCGCTTCCTCGCAGGACCTCGAGCGTCAGGCCATCCTGATAGCCGTGACCGCCGAATCCCGGGTCTGGCACGGCGGACGTGAGATCGGCCAGGATGGCGTGCGCGCCGTCGTCTCGGCGCTGTTGGAAGAGACACCGGAGGCGCCGGTCATCATCCGCGCCGATTCCGCCGCCCCCACCGAGGCCACGGTGCGTGTCATCGACTCCGCCAAGCTTGCCGGGGCCGCATCGGTCTCGTTGGCCACCGAGCGCTGACATCTTGCATTCCGAACCGAGGAACCCATCCACCACCCGCGGGGCATGAAGCCGAGACCCACCATCCAATTCGAACCTTGAGCTTGAAATCGACCATCGCCGGCATCGTGGCGTCCGCGGTACTGCTTGCGGTGCTCGGGGTATCGCGGCTGTTCACCATCGAGCGGGTGGTTCCGGATCTGGCGGTGCGCGAGGTGGAAACCGTGATGTTCCAGCCGCCGCCAC
>CBFGOB010000284.1:0-4189 GCA_965650215.1 uncultured bacterium
TGGTGAGGATGATGCCGGTGAGGCCGACCGCGTCGTCGAAGTGCCGCGCGACCGAGACCGCCTGTTGCCCGGTGGCGGCATCGGCCACCAGCAGGGTTTCCTTGGGCCTGATGTGCTGGTGGAGCCGTTTGAGTTCGTCGATCAGCCGCTCGTCGATTTCCTGCCGTCCTGCGGTGTCGAAGATCAGGACAGTCGCCTGCTGCTGCTTCGCCCATTCGATCGCTTCCTTGGCGACCTTGATCACATCGGATTCCCCGGGTGTGGGGGTGAAGCAGGGGACGGAGATCTGTTCCGCGAGTTTCGCCAATTGGTCGATGGCAGCCGGTCGGTAGAGGTCGCAGGCGACCAGGACCGGTCGGCGGCCTTCGCCCTTGAGCCGTCGCGCGAGCTTGGCGGAGGTGGTGGTTTTGCCCGCGCCATTGAGACCGCAGATCAGAATGTGGGCCGGCGGGTTGAGGTCGAGCGGGACCTGGTCGCCACCGAGCAGTGCCGCGAGTTCGTCGTGGAAGATCTTGACGATCTGCTCGCCGGGTTTGATTGATTTGAGGACGTCCTCACCCATCGATTTGTCCTTCACCTTGGCAATGAAGTCCTTGGCGACGCCGAATTCGACATCGGCTTCGAGCAGGGCAATGCGGATTTCGCGCAGGGCGTCCGCAATGTTGCTTTCCGAGATGCGGCCGACGCCACGGAGGTTGCGGAAGGTCTTGTCGAGGCTGTCTGTGAGTGAGGAGAACATGGTGATGGAAAGAGCGGTGGCGGGGTTCAATCCGTGTCGATGAAGTAGGCCGCTTCGCGGTCGATGTGGAAGGACCAGCGCAAGGGGGTGCCGGTAGTCTTGCCCCCGCTGTCCTGCCAAGTGATCACAACCTCGCAGCTCGGATGCCGGAGGCGGCGGTTGACCTGCCAGGAAAACCGTTTCGTCGACGGATTGAAGGTGGCTGGAACCTGGCCGAAGCCCGAGACCCTCATCACCAGCGATTCGGGATTGAAGTCCTCGAGTTGCGACAGGTCGGCATGGATCTCGGGCAGCCGGGAGTCGATGGTGGCGCCGGGTTCCGGAGAGACCGGATGCGGCAATGACGGGATGATTGCGGGGGTGATGCCTTCTTGCGCACCCACGGCGGGAGCGCTGCCGCCAAAGCTGGTGGCGAATTCGAAGATCTTGTCGTAGTTGCCGAGGATCATGTAGCGCGGGATCGTCAAGTCAGGCGTGCTGCGCTGGGTTTTGCCCGGTTTGGTGGTGAAGGCGAACTGGTAGCCGAATTCCTCGGCGATCGGCAGCATCTCGGCCGAGACGAATCCGCCGGGGTAGGAATAGGTGGTGGCCTTGATTTTGAATTTCGATTCGAGGAAGCGCTTCGATTCACCCATTTCCTTGCGCAGGAACCGGTCGTAGGCATCGGTACCCTCGTCCCGGTGTTTCTTGAAGGTGATCGGGTAGGGGTGGCTGACCGAGTGGCTGCCGATCACCGCTCCGGCCTTGAGCATCTCGCGGATCAGCGGCGAGGTGAGTGCCTTGCCGCCGCCGTCGACGTAGTTTTTGTAGAGGAAAACAGTGAAGGGGTAATTGAACTCCCGGAGGATGGGAAAGGCCTCTTCGTAAACGGATTTCCAGCCGTCGTCGAAGGTCAGCAGAACGGATTTTTCCGGGATGGTTTTGGTTCCGCGCTTCCACGCGGAGAAGTCGTCGAGCGAAATCACCGCGATCCCGAGCTGGCGCAGCTGCTCCATCTGGGCGCGGAATTTCGCGGTGTGGATGCGCATTTCGGTGGCTTCGCCGGCAGCGGTGAAGTCGTGGTAGCCAAGGACGGAGACCCGCACGCCGTCGTCATCCGCGGCGGGCGGCAACAGCCCCGCATCCGTTGGGGTGGACGGAGGCTCGGGCGCGGCGGGCGGCTCCTGGGCCCGGAGCGGAATGAGCCCCAGCAAGCACAGGGTGAGGATGAGTTTGGCCATCGGCACGGGAAGCTAGGCGCAGATTCGGTGCTTGGAAAGCCCAAGAATGGGGGTAGCCGCCTCGGCGCGCTCCGTGCTATGGAGGGGCATGCCCGTTGCCTTCCGTCTGATTTCCCTCTTGTTCCTGCTGGTTTTGGCGAGTTGTCAGCCGACAGGGCCCTTGTTCGACAGCATGCGGGCCAAGCGTGATTTCCAGAAATCCCAGGGACCCGTTTCGGAGGCGGCGTTGTGGAAGGAAGTCCGCCTGGTCAAGGACATGGTGCCGAAGGGGCGGCATGGCCGGAAAATCGCACGGCCGATGGTGCCGCAATTCATCACGATCCACAGCACGCAGAATTACAGTGCGGGTGCTGACGCGTCGCGTCACGCCTTGGCGCTCAAGCGTGGCGCGCTCAGGGCGAAAAAGCGTCCGGGCGGCAACAGGATCGGTTATCTGATCTGGCATTATTCCGTCGATGGCCGGAGGGCCGTCCAGCACATGCCCACCCACGAGCAAGGTGAGCATGCGGATTTTGACGGCCCGGGAAACCGGTGTTCCATCGGGATCGAGATGTGTGAAAACCGCGGCAACTCGATGTCGGCGACCGTGAACCGGACGGCGATGCTTTGCGCCCTGCTGATGAAGCGTCACGGGATCCCGCTGAAGCGTGTCGTTCCCCATTACCATTGGCCACGCCGGGGATACGATCCGGCACACAAGAATTGCCCGCATTTCCTTCTGGACCGGGGCAATCCGGGGGCGCGTTGGGATCTGTTCCTCGAGCTGGTTGAGGCTTACCACGAGAGATTGGACTGATGGCAAATCCCGGCGACCATTACGGCAGCCCCGGCAACCGCGATGTGGTTCTCGAGCCGGGTGTCTTTTACGTCTGCCAACGTTGCACGGCTTGCTGCAAGTGGCCGGGCGACGTGCGGATCGATGATGCGGAAATCACGGCAATCGCGGCTTTTCTCGGGTTGGGGGAGGGCGAATTCATCGCGCGCTACACCCGGCTGCGCGGCAACCGCCAGGGCTTGTCCCTGATCGAAAAGGACAACCACGAGTGCATCATGCTCGACGGCAACGCCTGCCGCATTCACGAGGTCAAGCCCGCGCAATGCGCGGGATTTCCGAACCGTTGGAATTTCCCCGGATGGCGTCAGGCTTGTGAAGCCATCCCGGTGCCGGTGGAGGAGCTCGGGAATAACCGTTAGACCAGTTCCGGATCGGTGCCGATCATGCCGACCAGCGTCTCGCGGTATTTCGGCGAGTTCACGTGGGCGTGGATGGTCTTGGCGTTTTTCAGGCGGTGCTTGATATGCAGGCGCTTGATTTCGCTCTGATAGTTCGGCTTCACCAGGAAATCCTCGAGGTATTTCACGTGGCGGTCCCAGAGCCGTTGGTCGACCGCAACCTTGGCGTCGAGGCGGGCTTTGTACCAATCCGACTCCAGCATCGCTTCGCGCGTGAAGAGTGCGCGGATCTCGGGGTGCCTGAGGTCCTTGCCCTCGTATTCGCCGTGGGCCATGATGTAGAGCAGGGCCTTGAGCGGCGGGCATGCGGCCTCGATGCCGCCGTCGCTGAAGTAATTGAGAGCGACGTTGCGCTGGGTGGTGATGATGTTGTCGAGGCCGTCGACATAGTCTTCCATCGACTGGAGTTCCGGCCGGAGCATGTCTTCGGTGAACACGGTATCGGGAGCGGAAAAGATCCGTCCGAAGAAAATGTTCACGAAGCTCTTGGTGATCCGGTAGCCGAGGCGGCTTGCCTCGATGAGCTTGCCCTCGTGGGTGAAGTCCTCGATTTTTTCCAGATATCCGTGTTCGATCAGATACTGCGGATCGCGCTCATGGATGAACATCCGGGACCAGACTTCCGGCACCAGCAGACTGATGTCGTGATCGAAACGGTATTTGCGGCCGATATGTCCGGCCGCGGTGGTGAATCCCTGATAGTTGGTGAGAAGATAGGACACCAGGGCGGCATTCAGGTCATGCACCGGAAGCAGCGCGTTGAAGGGCCCTTTGGTCAGCGCGCCTTCGCTGCCGGCACCCGTGGTCGACGGGCTCTTGCCGGTGAGTGAGGCGATGAAGTCCATGAAGAGCTCCGGCAGTTCCTGATAATGGATCGGGTTGTAGACCGCGAGGGCGCGGATTCCGGCAGTCGGGTCGGCGGGGTTGTTGCGGCGTCCCGCCAGCACCGAGTTGACCGGCGTGTGGACCGGTGCCTCGAGCGGCAGGCGGCGGATCA
>CBFGOB010000285.1:0-4163 GCA_965650215.1 uncultured bacterium
ATTTCCTTTTCCTGTTTGGCGAGGTTGTGGCGTTCGCCGGGATCGGCGGCAAGGTTGAACAACTCGGGATCCTTCTTCCAGTAATGACGGATCAGCTTCCAGTCGCCGTCGCGGATGGCACTGTATGGGATCCCGCCCTGGTTGCCCCAATGCGGATAGTGCCAGAACAAGGGATCGCGACTGTGGTCCGCCGCCGGGTCGGCGAGCAGCCGCGCAAAACTCGTGCCATCGAGGTGCTGCTCGGGCATCAACTCGAAGCCGCAAAGCTCCAGCAGGGTCGGATAGAAGTCGGTGGAAATGACCGGCACCTTGCAGTCCGCGCCGGCCTTGACCTTGCCCGGCCAGCTGACCAGCAGGGGTTCGCGCACACCGCCCTCGTAGGCCCAGCCTTTGCCGGCGCGGTAGGGCAGGTTGCTGGTCGGCGAACCCTCGGAGGTGGAAAGCCCGCCGTTGTCGGAGAAGAACACGACGATCGTGTCCTCGCGCAGGCCGTGCTCGTCGAGCGCCTTGAGCACTTTGCCGACCGCCTGGTCCATCGCTTCGACCATGGCCGCATAGACCGCGTGTTCCTGCACCGTGCGGTTCTTGCGCGGGGTTTCGGGTTCGAAAGCCGGCTGGAGGCCGAGGCGCTGGCGCTTTTCCTCATACTTCTTCACGAGATCCGGACGGCCCATCAGCGGCGCGTGGACGGAAAAGAACGGCAGATAGACGAAGAAGGGCTGGTCCTTGTGCGCGCCGATGAATTTCGCCGCCTCGCTTGCCAGGCGGTCCGGCAGGTGTTCACCCGCAGGTCCGTCGGGGAGATGGGGATTCGCGTAGGGCGAAAAGTACTTGTTGCCGGTGTAGGGTCCGCCGCCATGGCTGCCGGCGACGTTGATGTCGAAGCCATGGTCGGTGGGCATCGAGCCCTTGCCGCCAAGGTGCCACTTGCCGGCATGCAGGGTGGCGTAGCCCTTGGCCTTGAAGGCTTCGGCCAGCGTCGTCAGCGCCGCGGGCAGACGGTCGAGGTAGGGCGCCGGCAGCAGCGGACGCTTGATCATGTGCTTGAAGTCACCCTGCGCGATGTCCATCGGGTCGGCCGGCAGCACCGCATGACCGTTGGGCGCACCGAAGTAATCGGTGTTGCGGGTGCGGGCCGGATATCGGCCGGTCAGGATCGACGAGCGGGTCGGCGAACATACCGCGCAGGCGGCGTAGGCATCGGTGAAGCGCACCGATTGCTTCGCAAGGCTGTTGAGTGCGGGGGTTTCGTAAAACGTCTCCGGGTTGTTGAAGCCGACGTCCATGTAGCCGAGGTCGTCGACCAGGAAGAACACCACATTGGTCGCGGTGGCCGGCAGCGCGAAGGCGAGGAGTAGGGCGAGGAATTTCATGGAAGCGCGTGACGGGTGGAGGGTTCTTGTAAGCATCCGCGGCCGTCACCGCAAGGCTCCATCCCCGATGCCCGCGCGCTGGTGCTATTTCAGCCCCTCGAGAAACTTGAGGTAATCCGCGACCGTGCTGCGGCCCGGATCATGGGCCGTGCCGCTGTAGAGCACCTCCTCCTTTGGTGACAGGACGAAGAGATACGGCCAAGGCCCCCGGCCTTTCATCCACAGGTCCTTGGGCACCTTCATCTCCTCCTCGATCTGCTTGAGGGTTTTCTGCCGGTTGTGGTAGGGCGCGTAATCGATCTGCAGCAGCACCAGATGCTTGGCAGCGTAGTCGAGGAATTCGGGTTGGCTGAGCACGGCGTCCTTGAGCATGCGGCACGGAACACAGGTCTTCGAATTGGTGAAGAGCACGAAGATCCGCCGCTTCTGCCTGGCGGCGAGCTTGGTGGCCACCGCGTAATCCTCAGCCCAGGCGCCCTCGGCGCGCGCAAGCCCCCCCAGATGCGGAAACAGCAAGGCCAGGCCTAACAGCAGCGCGCTGGTCATGCGGCCCCGATGGAGACAAAAGCCGGTGGTGCGGGCGGAGCGGTTCATGGCGGCAGCGGATGGTGCCGGCGAGGCTATGCCATGGCGAGCGGGCGGAAAGCAAATATCCGGCGCATCAATCCTCCGCCGGTGCAAGCGGCAGGACCCGGATCCCGTCGAAGAGGTTGCGGTGATAACTGCTGGCGAGGTAGGCCATGCCTTTGGAGGGTGAGTCGCTGGTGGTTTCGGCGACCTGCGTGCCGTTGATGAGGGCGCGGATGCGGGTGCCGTGTGCTTCCAGCCGGAGTTGGTGCCACTTGGACGCATCGAAGGAGGCGAGGGCTCCCTTGGCGCGTTCCTGATCCTGCCAGTGAAGCTGCCATTGGCCGTCATGGGCGAGGGTGAGGTGCCAGCCGAGTTTTTTGCGGTCGGCAAAGCGCGAGCCGATCGCGACATGGCCGCCGGAGATCCGGACATCCGCCTCGATGGCGGTATCGCTCCATGCGGTATCGCCAAACAGGGTGTGGGGCATCGGCAGCTTGCCGGCATGGGCCCACAGGATGCCTTCTTCCGGCATGATCTGGGTGATGCAGTTTCCTCCTTCTGGCCGCGCGACGACTTCGAAGGTGCCTTTCTGGTCGGAGAAGTAGCGCGGGGTGTCGCCGGGCTTCTGATCCTCGAACGCGGCGGTGAAGGGCAATGGGAACGGCTTGCGCACGGGTGGTGTGCCATGGCTGCCCTTCTGTTGACCGGTGGTGCTGGTGAAGGTGTGGATGGCGTCGGCCGCGAGTTCGAACTCGATCGCGCCATCCACAGGCGTGACGCTGGGAAGCTGGATGAATTGCTCGGTGGCCGTGGAGCGCCAGACGTGGACGGGCCCGGATTTCAACGTTTGGTCCAACAGGATCCGGATCCTGCGTTTTTCGCCAGTGACGACGATGGCCGACCAATCGCCGGTCTGCGGGTTGCGCAGGGCGGCGTGGCTGCCGCGCCAGGTGTCGGGATCGAGTTGGCCGCAGGCCTTGTCCATGTAGATCCAGCCGGGGTCGGCGAACTGCGTGGTGTGGGCGACAGCCCAAACGGCGGGCCAGACGTCGTAGTGCCCGCTCCACGGTGAATCCGCCTGCATCACGCCGGTGTCGGCCCAGAGGATCTGGTCGTAGATCGAGTCAATGGGGCACCAGATGAGGTATTTGGTGACGAGGTCGCGCGTGTAGAGCTTGTTCATCAAGCGGGCGAGATAGAGCGCGCCTGTGCCGTCCCAGGTGCGGCCGGACTGGCTCCACTCCTCACTCGCCCACAGCGGCATGCCGGATTGCTTGGCCTTGGTGGTGGCGGCGTGGTGCTGGGTTTGGTCGATCTGCCATGGCTCGCGGCCGTTGAGGTAGTGGTAACCGACCGCGCTGATGAGCGGTTTGACGTCGGGGAATTTTTCGAAGTTGTCAAAGACCTCCCAGTAGCGTTGCGAGTCATCAGGAGCCTGGAGTTTCACGTGTTGAAACCCTCGGGCATCGAGGGTGGGACGCAGGTGGTCGCGGATCCATGGAAGGCTGGTGTCCATCTCGTTCTGGGCGGCGGCGAGCCAGTTGAGTTCCAGATGATGGTATTTGCGGGCGGCTTCGAGGAATGCGGCGAACCACTCGGCGGAGTCCCGGGTGAAGCGGCCTTCAAGCCAGCCGGGGAAGGCCCAGGGCAGCCCCTCCAGCAGGATTTCCGGATTGCGCTTGCGGGCTTCGGCCATGAACCAGAATTCATAGCCGCGGGCCTTGGGGTCGGCGAGCTCGGCGCGGGTCACGGCATGCGACGGCTCGCTGCCGCAGGTGGAGTTCTCACCACCGCCGATCTCGACCTTGAGGTGCTGGAATCCCGCGCCGAATTTCGGTTTGAACAGGAAGTCGAGGATCTGCGCGCGCTGCGGTTCCGGGTAGTCGGGCAACAGGCGGGTGGAGGCTCCGGCGCTCACCGCGCCGACGCCCTCGAAGACGCGACCTGGTGAGGAGGCGTCGAGGCGGATGAGGCGCGGCTCCCCGGCGAGGGATTCCGCGTGGGTTGTCGCGAGGGTGAAAAGGGCGATGACAGTGAACTGCGGTTTCATGGTTCAATCATTTGAGGGAGCTTTCGTTTCCGCCTGCGCTTGGGATCACGGGTCGACCGTCACATTGAGGCGGGTGAACAGCTTGCCATCAGGCGCCAGGGTGCTGCGCTTGAGCTTCACCTCCACCTTGTCGACGCCGGCTTCATAGCCGTCATTGGTCGTCAGGATGA
>CBFGOB010000286.1:0-4127 GCA_965650215.1 uncultured bacterium
TCGAGGAGCAGTTCGTCGCGTTGGTCCATGGCCACCGGGTAGAACGCGTGGGTTACGCTGGTGGGGATGGAAGTGCGGGCGATCTCGATGCTTGCGGGATTGTTGAGGCACCATTGGGCGAAGGTTTGGATCGCCGGTGGCATCGTTGCCGAGAAGAACAGCGTTTGGCGGCCTTCCCATGGGCAGAGGTTCACGATCTTGCGGACCTGGGGGAGGAAACCCATGTCGAGCATGCGGTCGACCTCGTCGAGGATGAGCACCTTGATGGCACCGAAACGCATGCTGGCGCGGTAGAAGAGATCGATCAGGCGGCCAGGGGTGGCGACCACGATGTCCGCGCCCGCGGCGAGTTCCTCAGCCTGTTTGCCGAGACCGACACCGCCGTAAAGCAGGGCGACCTTCATGCCCGTGTGCTTGCCGTATTTCTCGAATTGTTCGGCCACCTGGTGGGCCAGCTCACGGGTGGGTTCGAGCACCAGGATCTGGGGTTTGCCCAATTTGCTGATCTTCGAGAGCGTTGGCAGTGCGAAGGCCGCGGTCTTGCCGGTCCCGGTCTGGGATGCGCCGATGAGATCGCGTCCTTCGAGGATGAGCGGTATCGCCTGCGCCTGGATCGGCGTGGGCGTGGTGTATCCGGTTTCCTCGACGGCTTCCAGAATGGCTGCGGAGAGCCCTAGTGTTTCAAATCCCATGTGGGCGCCTAGGTAGTGGCAGGCCGCTTGCGGGTCAAGGGGCGAATGCAAGGGTTTTCAGGCCTCGTCCCCGACCTGGGCGATCAGCAACTCGAGAATCCGGCGGGCGGAATCCGGAATCACGGTGCCGGGGCCGAAGATGGCGGCCGCACCGTTTTGGTAGAGGTAGTCGTAGTCCTGGGCCGGGATCACGCCGCCGCAGACAACCATGATATCCTCGCGGCCGTGCTGCTTGAGGGCGGCAATCAGTTGGGGCAGCAGGGTTTTGTGACCTGCGGCCAGCGAGCTCATGGCGACCACGTGGACGTCGTTTTCGACCGCTTGCTTGGCGGTTTCCTCCGGAGTCTGGAAGAGGGGGCCGATGTCGACGTCGAAGCCCATGTCGGCGTAGGCGGTCGAGACCACCTTGGCCCCGCGGTCGTGGCCGTCCTGGCCCATCTTGGCGATCATGATGCGCGGCCGGCGGCCTTCAATCGCCTCGAACTGGGTGATGAGTTGCGGGATGTCCTTCATGTCGCCCTGGTTGTTGAATTCCTTGCCGTAGACCCCGGAGATCGAGCGAATGACCGCTTGGTAACGTCCGAAGTGTTTCTCCATGGCGTCGGAGATTTCCCCGAGGGAGGCGCGAGCCTGAGCGCATTCGATGGCGAGGGCAAGCAGGTTGCCCTTGCCCGTGGCGGCGCATTCCGAGAGGGCATTCAGGCTGGCCTGGCAGGCGGCCTCGTTGCGATTGGCCCGGAGTTGTTTGAGGCGCTCGATCTGGGAAAGGCGGACGGCGGTGTTGTCGACGTCGAGGATGTCGAGCGGGTCTTCCTTGGCGAGGCGGTATTTGTTGACGCCGACGATCGTTTCCTCGCCGGAGTCGATGCGGGCCTGCCGTCTGGCGGCGGCTTCCTCGATGCGCATCTTGGGAATGCCTGCTTCCACGGCTTTTGACATGCCTCCAAGTTCCTGGGCCTCCATGATGTGGCTCCAGGCCCGGTGCATGAGCTCGTGGGTGAGGGCTTCGACGTAGTAGGATCCTCCCCAGGGGTCGATGACGCGGCAGATCGAGGTTTCGTCCTGCAGGAAGAGCTGGGTATTGCGCGCGATGCGCGCCGAGAAGTCGGTGGGCAGGGCGATCGCCTCGTCGAGGGCGTTGGTGTGGAGTGACTGGGTGTGGCCGAGGGTGGCGGCCATCGCCTCGATGCAGGTGCGGGCGATGTTGTTGAAGGGATCCTGTTCGGTGAGCGACCAACCCGAGGTTTGCGAGTGGGTGCGCAAGGCGAGCGACTTCGGGTTTTTCGGGTTGAAGGTCCTGACAATCTTCGCCCAGAGCATGCGGGCGGCGCGCATCTTGGCGACCTCCATGAAGTGGTTCTTGCCTTGGGCCCAGAAGAAGGAAAGCCGCGGGGCGAAGGCGTCGATATCGATGCCCGCCGCGATACCCGTGCGCAGGTATTCCCAGCCGTCGGCGAGCGTATAGGCCATTTCAAGGTCGGCGGTGGCGCCGGCCTCCTGCATGTGGTAGCCGGAGATCGAGATCGAGTTGAATTTCGGCATCTTCTGCGAGGTGAACTCGAAGATGTCGGCGATGATCTTCATCGAGGGCGTGGGCGGATAAATGTAGGTGTTCCGCACCATGTATTCCTTGAGAATGTCGTTCTGGATCGTGCCAGCGAGCTGGTCGAGGGTCGCTCCCTGCTCGAGCGCGGTCACGATGTAGAAGGCGAGCACGGGGACCACGGCACCGTTCATGGTCATCGACACCGAAACCTTATCCAGCGGAATCTTGTCGAACAGGATCTTCATGTCGAGGATCGAGTCGATGGCCACTCCCGCCTTGCCGACGTCACCGACCACGCGCTCGTGGTCCGAGTCGTAGCCGCGGTGGGTGGCGAGGTCGAAGGCGACCGAGAGCCCTTTCTGTCCGGCCGCGAGGTTGCGGCGGTAGAAGGCGTTCGATTCCTCGGCGGTGGAGAAGCCGGCATACTGGCGGATGGTCCACGGTTGGAAGCAATACATCGTCGCATACGGACCCCGCAGGAAGGGGGCGATGCCTGCCTGATAGTTCAGGTGTTCCATGCCCTCGAGGTCGTCCTCGGTATAGAGCGGTTTCACCGGGATTTTCTCCATGGTGTCCCAGACGATTTCGCCGATCGGCCTGCCCTGCGCCTTTTCGAGTTCCTTGCACCATTCGGCATAGGAGCTTTTGGCGGGCTTGGCGGCGTAGGGGATGTTGGCGAACGCAGGACGGGACATGGGAAGAGCGGTTGGAGGTGGGGAGTTGGAAATGGAGGAATCGGCATGGCGCTTGGCAAGCGCCGCCATGGTCAGAGCACTCCGGTCATTTTGAGGAGCTGCTCGTTGAGTTCGTAGTTGTTGCTGCGGACGTTGACGAAATCGTCGACGCCGGCGGCACGCCAGGAGCTTTCTTGTTCCCCGGGGGCGCCGGCGACCAGGAGGTGGACTCCCGGCTTCACCGTCTTTATGGCTTTGGCCAAGGTTTCGACGGTCTCCAGGTAGGTGGCGTCGTCTGAGGTGATGACGGCGATCGGAGCGTTGCTGCCCTTGAGCGCTTCAAGTGCGGCGGCTTCGTCGCTGAAGTCGCGGCTGCCGTCGATGGCGAATCCGGCGGCTTCGAAAAACGCGGCGGTCCAGTCGGCACGCATGCGGTATTTGCGCGACGGGCCCATGTTGAGCTGAAGGATGGCCGGTGCTGAACCGGTTTTCGCGGCGAAGGCGGCGGATGCATCGCGAAGCGCCTCGTATTCCTCCGCGGCTCGACGGGCTGGCAGCGGGGTGACGACCGGGCCTGCTTCCTTGCTGGCAAAGCCTGTGGCCAAGGCCAGCGAGGCCTTGCTTGCGCCTGCTTTCGCAGCGGCCAGCGCCTGTTCGATCATCGCGGCCTTGTTTGAAAACTCGACCTCAAGAGCCTGCGGTGGCAGGGCACCCGGCACAGGTTGGCCGGCGCGGCATTCCACCTGGCGGATCACGAGTTTTTTGCCTTTGAGGTCGGGATACATGTTTGCCCCCACGATCTTGTCCTTGCGGCGGCGGATGTTGCGCAGCTTTGCGTTGCAAACAGCTTGCACCGCCTCCTGGGCCGTTCCGGCCTCAAGGGCGGCGGCCATGCCACCGGTGCTTTCGATGTTCTGGAACAGGTCCCAGCTTTTGGCCGCGATCTGGTCGGTCAGCCATTCGATGTAGGTCGAGCCGCCCGCAGGATCGATGACCCGGTCCAGGCCGCATTCCTCGCGCAGGATCGTATGGAGGTTGCGCGCGATCCGGCGTGAGAATTCATCGCTGGTGCCGGCAATCTCGTCATAGGGGCCGATGTGCAGGCTGTCGACGCCCGCCACCACGGCGGCGAAGGACTCGGCGGTGACGCGCAACATGTTGGTATGGGCGTCGTAGGTGGTTTTGTTCCATTTCGAGGTGCTGGCGTGGATGTGT
>CBFGOB010000287.1:0-4124 GCA_965650215.1 uncultured bacterium
GCTGCGGCGGTAGCCCTTGGTCTTGTGAAAACCCTTGCGGCGCTTGAATTTGAACGCGATGCCTTTGGGGCCGCGATACTGGCTGAGGACCTTGGCGGTGACAGATGCGCCGTCGACGGTCGGGGTGCCGATTTTCACGGTGTCGCCTTCACCCACCAGCAGGGCGTCGAATTTGATTTCAGAATCCACTGCGGCGTCGAGTTTCTCGACATCGAAGCGGGTGCCTTGTTGGACGCGGTATTGTTTGCCGCCGGTTTTGATCACTGCGTAGGCCATGGCCGAATGGGGAAATGGTTGGTTCCGAACCCTTGATGGGCGGGCGGGGAGGTCACCACGGAAGAATGGTAGGCGCAAGGTTTTTTTACCGCTTTCCGGCAGTTTTTGCCACGGCAGGCCGGGCCGCGGGCGCCCGCGGGTGCTCAATTCCCTTTGGGCGCTGCCTGGAAACCGACCAGGGACGCCCGGATGTCGCCGATGAAGGCATCGGCGCGCAGCTCGACGGGCAGGCGCTGGGCGTCGTCCGAAAGCCATAAATGCGCGGGTTTCTTGAGTTTTTTGTAGGGTTTGAGCTGCTGGGTTTTGCGGTCGATTTTGCGCATTTCGACGCTCAGTTTGATGCAGTTCCGGCCCATGTGCAGTTCGCGTCCCAGGACCTTCACGCGCAGCAGGTAAGGGCTGTTGAAGGGGTGGACGAGCAGGGACATCCGGTCGCCATCCCTGAGTCTTTGGCTGCGGATGTGAAGCAGGGCAGAGCTGATTTCAAATGCCGGCCCGTGGGGGAACTCCTGTTGCTCGACGGATTCCCGTGGGGGCTTGCCTTCCCGGGTGATTTCTTTCGAGATCACCCGCTTGGCCAGGAACTGATTGATGGTGTGGACGGTTTCGGCCTGATGGTGTTCCCATGAGCTGAAATGCGTGGGTTTCAGCGAGTCTGCGCGCACTTCGGTCCACGAGCGGCCGCGGTAGGGGAAGATGGCGGCCGCCAGCCCCATGCTGCTCGCGGTGGATTGCACAATCACCGTGCCGGGTTTGTGGGCACCGGCTTTGCCGATCTCCATGGTGACTTTGCCCGACTGCACGATACCCTTCCAGCTGACCTCGTATTCCAGGGTGCCCGGCATCAGGACCTGGTGCGGGCCCGGCTCGGTCGAGCTGAGCTCGTATTTCCACGCGGGCTCGGCCGCGATGATCATGGTGCTGCCCGTCAGCAATATCGCAAGGGCGGGCAGCAGGCTCATGAAGGCGGGGTAATCAGGGTGCGGAAGTGCGGGTTCCAGCCTCAGTTCGGCGGGAGTTCAACCGCATTTGCGCGAGGTGGCAGCACTTCCCCGTCGAAGCCATCGATGCTCGTGAAGGGTTTTTCCTCCACCACGGGCAAGGGACGGAAGGACTCCGAGTGGGTGTCGACCCTGAATTCAAGTTTCATGAGGTCGCGGTTGGTTTCCGCCAGCTGGTCGAGAAGATCGCGGTTCTGGGTTTCCACGCGTGCGAGTTTCTGGATCAGTGCTTCGTAGAAGTCCTTCTGGTGTTTTTCATCGACCGGTTTGGCTGCGGCCGGGGCCGGGCGCTGCGAAGCCTGTTGGGCAAGCACGGGCATTTGCGGCGCGGCCGGTTCCACGGTCCGCGCCGGTGGGCTTGGAATGCCTGGGTCGATCAGGTGGACGAACTGACGGACCGACCACCAATGGCTGACCCCCGCGCCGAGTGACGCTGCAAGGGTCAAGCCGCAGATCAAGGGTAGGGTTGTGGGTTTCATGGTTTTGGGCGGGCTGGATTTGGCGAGGGCTTTCCGGGTGGGTTCTCGGATTGGGGCAGGGAAACCATCAGCTGCTGAAGACGGTCAATCACGAGTCCCAGTTGTTTCGAGTCTTCCTCGAGTTTTTGGATCGAGCTTTTGAGTGCGATGGCGACGGTATCGGATTGGTCGAATCCGAGTGAAGCATTGAATCCCGGTTCTGGCACGGCAAAAACGTCGGTTCCATTGGCGTCGGGCACGAGCAGGTGGGGTTGGATGCTCAGGGTGATGGTCTTGCCGGGTGCCAATTCGACTTCGCGGGTGAATGGAGGAGCCTCCTCGGAGACCTTCAGCTGCCAACCTGCAGGAGGCGGGATGAGAGGCTTGGCTGGAAAAGGGGCGAGCAGATTGATGTGTTTCGTGTCGATTTCGCCACTGCAGGATTGGACGGTTTCGACCCGCAGTTCCAGCCCTTGCCTGGGTTTGGTGCTGATTTCCTCAGCGGCGAGGGAGGCCTCCGGCGAATCGGCCACCGGAATGTCCGAAAGTTGGATCACTTGCGAACCTTTGGGCGGTTTGCCGGTCACCAGCACGACCTTGGGTGCTTCGCTACCGGCATCGGCAGCCGCCTCGGGGGCCGGGGTTGTCGCGGCATCCTCCGCCGGTGCTTCCTCCGGATCCTTGTCGGGCGTTTCAGGAGCTGCGGGCTCAAGGACGACGGTCACCTCGTTCGGTTTCGAGCGGTCGCGGTTGTTGAAGGCGCGGATGGCCGACTCGATCGGGTCTTCCGCCTGGTGTTCTGCCGCTTCATCCGCAGGCGCGGAAAGGTTCTGCGCCATCAGGCCGGGCATGAGCAGGCTCATGGCGGCAAGCAGCAGGAGTGCAAATGGGGTGCTCATTTTTCGGTGGCTTTGAGTTGGATCACGCCGCTGGCTGTGGCCGGCGGCTCGGAGTGGTTTGCCGCGTCCTCCTGATTGGCGGGAAGCGAAGGACTGTCGGCTCGCAATTGGGCGCCAGGGATGGAGCGGCTGATCAGTTTGCTCCAGGCCGCGAGCAGCTCCTGGCCTTCGTTCTTGAGTTGTCGGGTCTTGTCCTGATGTTCCATCAGGCGCAGCATCAGGCTTCTTGCCTCCGAGACTTCGGCGGCGGTCCAACGCAGATTGCGGCTCTGATACAGCACCGGCACATCGATGTCGATCCGGTTGACGTGTCCGCCCGGAGCGTTGGCATTCAGAATGTGCTGAACCCGGAGGTTGGTTTCCTCGTAGGTCGAGTGCATTGGGGCGCTGGCAGGTGTCAACTTGGCTTGGGCCGGTGGAGGTATCGGCGCACTGTGTTCGGGCAGGGTGTTTCCCGGTAGCAGCCGATGGCCGGCTGCCGGAGGACTGGCCGGCGGGGTGGCTACAGGCGAGGATGCAGGGGGGCGTGATGGGCTGCTCTGCACGGTGGGCCCGGTGACAGGCTTGGTGATGTAAAGCAGGCAGAAAAAGGCTGCCGTCAGGGTGCTCAGGAACAGCAGCCATGGGTAGGCCCGGTTGACGCTCTGGTGGCCGGCACGGCGGTTGGCGGAGGAGAAATTGCCGGTGCCGGCGGTGAGGGCCGCGGGCGATGGGGTCATGGCGTCGCCCGGTGGTTCCGGGGTCGGTGCGTGTTGCGCTGGAATCGGCTTCATGGGGAGTGTGGCGAAGGGCTGGGCTGCTCCGGATGGGGCGCTCTGATGGCCTCGGCGGCAACCGAGTGGCTCACAATGGTCTGGTTGGAGACACCGGGGAAGGTCGTAATTGTCATCGATTCGGCCGACAAGCGGAGATGGCGCAGCACTCCGTCGACGGTGCTGGTCGCCTGCAGGCCGGGAATGATTTCGAGCGCCCCGCCGTTGCTGCGTTGGGTGCCGATGCCGTCGGAACGGTAGATGTCGAATTTGGTGTGGGCATCCTCATCCCCCTCGGTTGCGACCTTGATGGTCACGCCATTGGTGTAGACCCGGAACGCGATCGGCTTCATCGGGATCGGAGTGAGTTTGTCCCCGGTGAGCTTGAAATGCGCTTTGAGCAAGTAATCACCCACGTGCCGGTAGCCCTCGTCGTCGGTACCGGCGGGAGAGCAACATGCGAGGCATGTCCAAAGGATCAGCCCGAATGTTATTGTCCGACATCCCATAGCGAATCGGTGCTGCTTCCCGAAGGGTCGTAAGCGCTGCCGGAACCGGAATCAATCACCGGCGGCGAGACATTGACCTTGATCGTAAGGGTTGTGCCTTCGAGCGACTTCACGGTCGGGAGCGAAGTGGCGCCGCTGGTCAGGTAGGGAATGATGTCCGAGGCTTGGATGTTGCTCACCAGTGCCGTCGGGCGGTCGGCGAGAAACATGCGTTGGGCGGAGTAGACCG
>CBFGOB010000288.1:0-4123 GCA_965650215.1 uncultured bacterium
TCAACGCTACGGGCCCTGGATGCCGGTTCACACCCCGGGAAAGCCTGATTGAAATCCCCCGGATCCGCCGCTATGGAATCCGGAGCATGATCCTCAGACCCCTCCTTCTTGGCCTTGCGGCGATGGCCTTCGTCCACCTGCCGGCGACGGCACAGGACACGCTCCCGATCACCCGAAGCCAAGGCGGCGCAAGCATCGAGATCCGGCCGGCACGACTCAGCGCCACCGAGGTGACCTTCGACTTCAAAGGCAAGTCCTTCACCTTGCCGCTTGCCGAACTGACGCCGGAGAGCCGCGAGCGGCTGCTGGCCTGGCAAAAAACAAGCGGCGAAAACGACTCTGCAAGGCTTGAGGAGATCAACCGCCTCATCGGCCACCCGCTCTTCGCGGCGGGGCTGAACTTGTGGGATGAGGACGCGGCCGCGGTGGCCAGTCGCCTGAAATGGCCGCAGGAATCCGACTCCGAAGCTTCGATGAGCTACCGCAAATACCCCAAGGACGACTACCGCTTCCTCACGGCGCGCCCCTACTGCTGCACCCTTTACGGCGGCGGCAACGGACGCAGCGAAAGCCTGTCGATCGTCTTCGCCAACAAGGGCGACTTCAATAGCAAGGCGGGCTTCGGCGAGGACCATTTCAAGTCCAATCCCGGCGCCAAGGCACCGGCGCGCAGCCTCGGCGAAGCGATCGACCAGGACATGCAGGCGATTTCGCAATCCCTGCGCTCCGCGCTCGGCGAGCCGACCGAACAGCGCTACGGCGAAAAGGAGGACCGCCGCGAGGTCTTGCGCTGGAACTTCAAGGAACACGCGTTCATCCTCTCCAAACGCGATCAGGAATACGTCCACCTGCTGATCGTCGACCGCACCACCGCTGACAGCGAAGGCAAGGTCAAGTTCGTCAAGGACCAGGATCTGCGCAAGGACTTGGGCAAGAACGTCACCCGCGAGGCCAACGGCGACGTCTACATCGCCAACATCCCGATGGTGAACCAGGGGCCCAAGGGATATTGCGCGCCGGCGACCTTTGAACGCGCGATGCGCTACATGCTGGTGCCCGCCGACATGTACCTGCTCGCCACCCTGGCAACCGCCCCCGGAGGTGGCACCAACACCCAGCTGCTGTCCAACGAGGCCAAACGCATCATCAGCAGCAAGGCCCGGCGGATCAAGGACCTCGACCTGCAGCAGGAACTCAACATCCGCCTCGTCGCCCGCTACGTCGACAAGGGCGTGCCGGTCCTGTGGCAGATGGCCTCGATTCCGGAATACAACCAGATTGCCAATGAGCTTACCCGGCAGCGCAAGGGAATCTCGGACTTCAGCCAGTGGCCCGCCACCCTTGAAGCCGCGACCGCAAAGGTCAGGCCCTCGCTCCACAACACCGCGAATTTCCACATCTGCATGATCATCGGCTACAACGAGACCAGCTCGGAAGTCGCGGTGAGCGACTCATGGGGCCCGGGCTACGCGCTGCGCTGGGTGCCGCTGGAGGTCGCCAAGGCCATCACCACCCGCGGCGGCTTCGTGATCGACCTGTAATACCCATGCTGCTCCACCGCCGTACCTGCCATCCATGAAAATCACCATCATCACCGAAGCCTACAACATCACCGAGGGGCAGAGCACCGAAGCCCTGCGCCGCACCATCGCTTTCATCGACCGCTATCTGGCAGGGCACCCGGATGCCGAAGCCTTGTTGCTCGATTCCTCCGAGGATCAGCTGGCCAAAAGCCTGCTGGAGGGCTCACAGCCGGCGTGGCGGCACATCGGCAGCCCGAACACGGGCTATGACCAACTCAAGGACCTCGCGGCGGAAGTGGCCCGGGGCGAATACCTGTGCTACCTGGATGGCGATTGCATTCCCGAATCGACCGACTGGGTCGACCTGATCCTGCAGCCGATCCTGGAGGGCACATGCGAGGCGGCCGGAGGCTTCACCATTTATGAAGGCGACAGCGCCATGGCCCATGCCTGCTCGGTTCTGGATTTCGGATTCCTGCTGGATGACAGCGATGGCAAGCTCGGCTGCTATGCGTCGAACAACATCGCATTCACCCGCCGGCTCAGGCTCGCGTCCAGGCCTCCCGAAACCGGCATGCGCTGCACCTGTTACGCGCATGCCCAGCAATTGATCCGCGATGGCACGCCAATCCGCTTCGCCCCGAAGGCGCGCGCCTACCACGAGCTGCCCTCGGTCAGGAAAGAACGTTTCCGCCGCGGCTACGATCACATCGCGTCAAGCTGGACGGATCCACGGATCGGCACCACGCCGATGCTCGAGGGCTCGGAGGCAGAGGTGCTGCAGCGTTTTCAGATCCAACAGCTGGAGTTGGCGCGGCAGAGGCATCGCCTTTACCGCGAGTGGGTGCCACTCGACGAGTCCATCCACCTCGAGATCGCCAAGCTGCTGCCGAGGCTCGTCGCCTTGGAACGCTATGGTTTGCGCGCAGCCCACCGGGAAGGCGCCGCCAGCGGCAAAACCCGGCAGGCGATCGAGGCCCACCGAAAGGCAAAACCCAAACCATCCGCCTTCAAGCGCCTGCGCCGCAAGCTCAGGCAATGGGCCGCATGCGGCGGCCAAAGCGCTTGAGCCAAGTGCGCCAGCCTCACTCGACGTCGCTCTCGGAAGTGATTTCCTCGGGATCGAGCTTGCGGAAATGGATCTGACCGACCCGGCGGCCGTCGGTGCTGGTGACGCGCGCTTCGTAGCCGAGCACCTCCACGGTTTCGCCTGCCTCGGGAAAGCGGCCGAGGCGCTGGGTGAGGTAGCCGCCGACGGTGGTGACCTCGCCGCTCTCAAGCTCGAGGTCCGGGACGAATCCGCCAAGGTCATTGAGCGTCATGCCGCCTTCGACCAGGAACTCGCGGTCGTTGACCCGGGTGAAGGCCGGACGCTCGTTGTCAAACTCATCCTGGATGTCGCCGACCAGCTCCTCCATGACGTTGTCGAGGAAGACCGCACCGACCGGCGTGCCGAACTCGTCGACCGCCATCGCCACGTGCGCATGCTCGCGCAGGAAGAATTTCAACAAGGTATCCAGCGGCATCGTGTCGGGCACGATCTTGAGATCGCGCTTGATCCGCATCAGGTCCGGATCGCGGTCATTGATCAGCTTGAACAGGTCCTTGATGTGGATCAGCCCGATCGCGTTGTCCAGGTGGCCCTTCACCAGCGGGAAGCGGGTGTGCTTGCTGCGCAGCGCGATCTCAAGGGTCTTCTCGAAGCTCTCGTCGGCGTCCAGCACCACGACATCGTTGCGCGGCGTCATCACGTCGCGCACCCACAGTTCGTTGAGGGAAAGCGCGTTGATGAGGATCTCGCGCTCGGTTTCGGTGACCTCCTGCGACTTGCCGCTCTGGGTGACCAGCAGGGCCAGCTCATCGGCCGAATGCACGTGCTCGCATTCGCTGACCGGCTCCATGCGGAACAGGTGCTTGAGCAGGAGGTTGGCCGTGCCATTGAAGAACGCGATCACCCACTGGAAGGTCTTGTAAAAGACGTGCAGCGGCCCCGCCAACAGGAGGGTGACGCCGAGCGAGCGGCGGATCGCGATCGACTTCGGCACCAGTTCGCCAATCACCACGTGCAGGAAGGTGAAGGACACGTAGGCGAGGGTCAGCGAGGTCCAATAGATCGCCCTTTCCGGCATGCCGGTGTAGGCGAGCACGGGATAGACCAGGGCCGAGACGAAGGGCTCGCCGAGGAAGCCCAGGGCCAGGGAGGAAATGGTGATCCCCAACTGGTTGGCCGAAAGGTAGCTGTCGAGGTTGCTGGTCACCCGCAAGGCGACCTTCTGCGAGCGGCCTGTTTCCTTGATTTCGGCTTCGATCTGGCTTGGCCGGACCTTGACGATCGCGAATTCCGAGGCGACGAAAAAGGCGTTGAGCGCGAGGAAAAAAACGATCCCAAGGATGTACAGGATCGAAGCCCCGAGGCCGGGAAACTCGCTGTGGACGGCGAAGGCGAGGAATGAATGGGGGAGATCGGCGCTCACGGTGCGTTAAAGTTTTTCATACACGCCCTGGTCGCGACGCTCGAGGACGGTGAATCCGGCCTTTTTGGCATCAGTCACCGACAAGGGCTTGGTCTCGCGCATCAACACGCCGACGGTGACCAAGCC
>CBFGOB010000289.1:0-4119 GCA_965650215.1 uncultured bacterium
CACCGAATACCGCGCCAAGATCATGACACCGGAAGAGGAGCTGATCCTCAAGACCAGCGTTCACGACGGCGATTTCCATTACCTGGGATCAGGAAAAATCATGGTCGGCATCGGCCGTGGCTTCGCCGAGGCATTCGCGAAAATCCTGAAGAAATAAGCCACAGGAACAAAAAGCCGCTCTCCAATGAAACCCAACATCCGGATTCTAGACCTTTTGCCAAAAGTAATTTCCGAAAGGCCGCGCCTGCGGGAGCCGAGTGCAAGGCGTGATGAGGGCGTGGATGAACATCCACAACTGAAGAACAACGCAGCAATCGGCTTCCGCAGGCCGGAATTGGAAAAAACCTCCCGCGAAGCGGCATCCTCTTCCAAAACCCAATCCTTTTCGTTTCGGAAAGGACTTTTGGCAAACGGTCTATGCGCCATGGTCGGCATGGCGCTCGTCACCCCGCTCGCCAAGGCCCAATCGAACCGGCAGTCGCAGCCATTCAAGCTTCACAACATCTTTGGCAGCGGCATGGTCCTCCAGCGCGACAAGCCGATCAAGGTCTGGGGCTGGGCGAAGCCAGGTTCCAAAGTCACGGTAACCCTCGGCAAGGAATCCGCCGAGGCCACCACGGCCGCCGCGGCCCCGGTCGATGTGTTCGGCTACGAAGAGGCATACAAAGGTCTCGGCAAATGGGAAGCCAGCTTCCCGGCACGCCCTGCCAGCACGGACCCCATCACCCTCACTGCGACCAGCGGCGGGGAAACCATCACCCTCGACAACGTGCTTCTCGGCGATGTCTGGGTGATGTCCGGCCAAAGCAACATGGGATTCGGCGTCGGTGGCACCGACGTCAAACATCTGCTGCCGCAGGCAAACATCCCCATGCTGCGGTTGTTTTCGATCGCAGGAAACGAGCAGGCCAGCCTGCAGGACGACATCCGTCCCGAGACCATCGATACCATCTCCAAGAGCTGGGATGTTTCTTCGCCGGAAACCGCCGCGAAATTCTCCGCCATCGGCTTCGCCTTCGCAGTCGACGTCCAGCGCTCGCTGGGTATCCCCGTCGGTGTGATCAAGAACGCCCGCGGCGGAGCTTCTCTGGAAAGCATTGTGCCAGCTCAGAAATTCGATGAGCATCCGCTGTCCAAAAGCTACGCCGATACTGTTAGAAAACGCATGGCGGAATTCAATCCTGAAGCCTTGGTGGATCAAGAGTGGGCCAAGCTGAAAGAACAAGCCAAGGCCAAGGGACAACCGGAGCCACCCAGGCCGCAGCCCAAACCCATGCGCTCATGGAACGTTCCCGGCAAGAGCCCCGGCGACATGGCCAGCGTGCACAACGGATATTTCGGTGTGTTCAAGGGATACAACATCAAGGGAGTGGTCTTTCACCAAGGCTTCAACAACACCCTTGGCGGCAATTGCCGACCCAAGCGGTACCGCTTGCTCATCAAGCTCATGGTCGAGGGCTGGCGTGAGGATTTCACCGATCCGAAACTTCCCGTTTGCATCATCGGCGGTTGCGGTAGCAGCACGCCTCAGAATGCCTACAATTTCGAGTTGTTGTCGAACGAGACCGGCCCCTTCATCCGGGAGGCACAGCGGCTCGGGCTGGAGGATGTCGGCGATCCGGAAAACACCGAGTTCATTCCGGATTACGACGTCAGGATTCCCGAGTTGCATCCGACCAAGAAGCGCCTGCACGGCCAACGGGCCGCCCGATGGGCCCTGAGCCATATCTACAAACTCCCGAATGCCTCATGGACCACCCCGATCGTGCCAAAGGTCGAGGCGAGCGGCGACATGATGCTGGTCCGCTTTACTGAAAAACAGCAGGCGCAGCCGGACGATCGCAGTGAGATCCTCGAAGGATTTTCCGTCGCTGGCGAAGACGGCAAGTTCTACATGGCATACGGCCGCTACCTGCCGGTGAAACAAAAGGACAAGTGGGTCAAAGACATGCAAGCCATCCAGGTTTGGAGCCCGATGGTCGAAAAACCCGTCGCGCTGCGCTACGCATGGGCTACCGCCGGCATGGGCAATCTGAAATTGAATGGGGATCAGGACATTCCATTCCCGGGTTTCCGTACGGACAAATGGGACCTGCCGGAAAGCGAGGATCCCAATGCAAACTCGATGGGTCGTGTGTGGGCCGGCGAGCGGAAAGCGGATGCCCAAGCGAGATTCGAAGCACGTCGCAACAAGGAAGCGGACATGGGCCGGGCCTTGTGGGAACGCATCGATCAAATGAGCAATCCCAAACAATGAAGGTTTGTGTCTGTGCCCGGACTTTGCCTGAAACGACCAAGAAATCAAAATACACCCACCTGACAACCTGCCCATGAATCGGAAAACCCTTCTAGCAATGGCTTCATTTCTACTCCCGCTCTCCCAAGCGGATGCCAAAGCGAAGGTCTTCATCCTTTCAGGACAGTCGAACATGAGCGGCGGCGGCCATGTGGTTCCCGAAGGGCTCCGGTTTGATCCTGCAGTCGGCGACAAGGTCCGGATGTGGGATGCCAGCGACGTATGGAACAAGAGGGGAATCCCGGAAAAATGGGCCAGTCTGAACGAGCTTCAGGCGGCCAAAAAGGAGATGCGCATGGACATGATCGGACCCGAGTTCGGTTTTGCCAAGGCCATGTCCGGATTGTACCCCGCCGACGAAATCCATCTCATCAAGGTGGCGAAGGGCGGCACGCCTATCAATTGGTGGCTCCCCGATGAGAAGGGCAAGGCAAACGGTCACACCCAATTGCTGGCGAACCTCAAGAACGCCCTCGGGAAAATCGAAGGGGATTACGAAATCCTCGGCATGCTGTGGATGCAGGGAGAAAGCGATGCCAAGACCCAGGCGGATGCGGAAGCTTACCAGAAGAAACTGGAGCAACTGATCGCCCTGATGCGCAAGGAAACCGGCAAGCCGGAATTGCCCGTTGTGATCGGGAAAATCAGCAGCCGCATTCTTGAATCGCCCAAGTTCAAGATGCCTTTCGTCAAGACCGTCCAAAGCGGCCAGGTGGCGGTGACGAAAACGGACAAGCATGCCTTTGTGATCGATACCGACGACCTGAGCCAGCGTGATGACCTTGTGCATTTCGACCAGGAAGGCCAGTTGGGTCTCGGCAAGCGCTTTGGCGAGGCGATGATCCAGGCATTGAAGTGAAGTTTGACGGCGCACATCGTGCAAATGATCCACCGTGGTCGCACCCCCATCCACAATCCAACGCAACCAACCATGCTTCCCTATCCAACGAACGCAGCATGCAAGGCCCGCCAGTTGGGTGCTTGCGCCCTATCCGTTCTTATCCTTGCCCTTGCGCCCGCTCCATCAAACGCCCAAGCAGTAGCCGATCAGAATACCGCCGATGAGGCTGCGGGAACCGGAATCATCCGCAACAAGCCGGAAAGGCTGGAAGCCTTCCGCGACCAGGCGCTTGGCATGTTCATCCACTGGTCCGTCGATTCCCAGATTGGCACGGTGATCAGCCACAGCATGGTCGGAGGCGATGCGAACTACATCCGCAAGTTCATCGAGGATCTCCCGAAGTCGTTCAACCCGAAGAAATACGATCCGGCCGAATGGGCCGCCCTGGCGAAATTGTGCGGATTCAAATATGCCGTGTTCACCAACAAGCACCACAGTGGATTCTGCATGTTCCACACCAAGACCACCGACTTCTCCATCGAACACACGCCTTACCAAAAGGATGTCACAAGGATGTATGTCGATGCCTTCCGCAAGGCCGGGCTGGGCATGGGCTTCTACTTTTCGCCGGACGATTTCTGGTTGCTTCACAAGCAGGGCGTCCCCATCACGCGCTACCGCGAAGGCGGCGACAAACGGGTCATCCCAAGCGAAAATCCCGGGTTGATGAAGCACAACCTCACCCAGATCGAGGAACTCTACACCAACTACGGCGCGGTGGATTACCTGTTCATCGATGGCCGGCCGGAGGGTATTCGCGATCTCGCGTGGAAACTCCAGCCGGACACCCTGGTGACGCGCGGTGCCATCGAAACGCCGGAACAAGGATTGCCCGACAAGATACTGGCCGAGCCATGGGAAGCCTGTTTCACCATGGGAACCCAATGGCAGTTCAAGCCCACCAACGAAGTCTACAAGTCGG
>CBFGOB010000290.1:0-4093 GCA_965650215.1 uncultured bacterium
GGTTGGCGCTGAATTCCGCGGTGTAGGTGATGCCTGCGCTCGCATGGTTCTTGCGGCGGCCGAAGACGGCCTGATACGGCGGCTTGCCTTGGGGTGGGGTGTATCCTCTTAGAAGAGGCGATCCAGGCTGGGTGACTTCACCGCCGGGGGTGAATGCGAGCGGACCGCGCAGGGCTGCGTTGGGCAGGGTGCCGAAAGCGAATTCCTGGAGGTTGGTGAGACCGTCTCCATCGGGGTCGGCATCGGGTGTGGCGTTGTCGCCGGTCAGGCCGTTGCTCGCAGCCCATTGTTGGAAGGGAGTCAAGGCGCTGATGGCGGTGACATTGAGCACAAGGTCATTGCCGACTTTGGAAACCGTGGCAGACCATCCGCTGGGTAGGACCAGGTTGGAAGGGGCGTTGCCGGTGATGCCGCCAGGGGCGCTGACCAACACGTAGCTGCCTGCGGATGCTCCGCCGCTGCTGGTGATGGTGAGCGTGGATGCGCCGGAGAAGGTGAGCGTTTTGCCGGAGGCGAGTTCAAGCTTGTTGTGGCTGGCGGGATTGGCGGAGAGGTCGAACTCGAGGCATCCACCTGCAGCGATGGTGGTGTTGCCGCCGATGATGCCGGTGCCGCCCAAGGTGGCGTTCGCGGAGACGGCAACGTTGCCGGTGGCAGATGTCTGATCACCATTGATGAAGAGCTTGCCTGCGCTGATGGTCGTGACCCCAGTGTAAGTGTTGGTTCCATCCAGCTTCCATGTGCCGGTGCCGGCTTTGGTGAGGCTGAGGACTCCGGAGCCTGCGGCGGAGGAGTTCTGCAAATTCCCCAGGATGGTGTTGGCACTGGTATTGCTGCCCGTGAGCGTGAGCGTGCGTGCGACCGCATAGCCGAAGTTCACCGTGCCACCACCCGTGGCACTGAAGTTGTTGTTCACGCTCACCTGGGTCGCGCTGTCGATGGAACTGATTGTGGTGTTGGCGGCAATCCCCATTCCGGTGACCCGCATGCCGACGGCCAGGGTGGAGGTGTCGGCGAGCCCCGTGATCTTTTTCTGATTCGCAGTGCTCCAGACGGCTGCCGCGTTCTCCGTGTAATCCGGTGAAAGCACGACTCCCGCTTGGCCAAGAGTCAGGGCTCCGGTGCCGGAGGAATCAAGCGTGGCGCTGCCAAGCAAGGCGAGGTTGCGGTTGGTGCTGCTGGCCGATGCGCCTGTATGGCGAAGCGTGGCTCCGCTGCTCAGGCGCAGGTTGTTCGGAATGCTGGCTGATGCGCCCATGCTGCTGTTGTTGCCGCCATCGGCGAGGTAGGCCACCTCGAGCGTGGTGTTGGCGGAGAGGCTGGTTGGGCCGGTGTAGTTGTTGGTTCCATTGAGCACCAAAGTTCCAGCACGGACGGATACCTCACCGGTGAAAGTATTGTCATTGCTGAGAATCCATTTGCCTGTACCCGCTTTGCCGATCGAGAGCGTTCCTCCGGAGGAGTTCGGAATGACTCCCGCGTAGGTATTGTCACCCGAATTGGTGCCGCCGAAGAAGAAGGTTCCGGTCTTGCCTGCGGCGACGGTCATGTCGGCATTGAATCTAATGGTGCCGGCGCCGTTGCTCTCGAACATGTTGATGGGATTGCCCCCGCCGTCGTTGATGCCGGTAAATGATGAGTTGAGATCGAGGCGACGGGTGTTGAGGACGAGGTCGGTCGATCCGGTATACTGCGCGTACAGGGTATAGCCGTTTTTGCCGAGGGATAGCATACCGGCGTCGCCAATGCTGTTGAAGCTCAGCCTGAGGTTGCCGTTGGTTGAGCCACTGAGAAGCAGGTTTCCGGTGAAGGTATTGGCGGTGTTGGAGAGGGAGATTGTGCTCCCGGAAGTTCCAAGCGCGGCGGTGAGATTGCCAGACCCGGTGATGGGTCCGCTGAAGCTGGCGGTGCTGGCATGGCTGTGGCTCAGTGTCAGGGTGATTCCTGCACCGAGCGAGGTGGCGCGGTCGTATTCCGTGCTGGCAGCCGCCGCGGAGTTGAGCGTGGAGTTGCCACTGACGGTGATGGCTGTGCCCGCCGCGCCCAGGGCGGCATTCGAACTGACGCTGAGTGTTCCTCCGTTGAGGATGGTGCCACCGGCATAATCATTGGTGCCGGTGAGCCTGAGGGTTCCCACGCCAGTCTTGGTGAGGCTGCGATTGCCACCGCTTTGCGTGATGGAACCCATGACCAGTGTGGCATATTGACCCGGGTTGAAAGTCGCGTTGCCGGTCAAGCTCACTGCCGAGACCCCCGTGGAATAACCAATATTCGGTGCCGTGGCATTCAAGGTGTTCGCCCCGATGGTGAGGGTTCCAAGGCCCATCGTTTTGTTGCTGGAGGTGCCGCCAGGGCGGCTGACATAGATCGTCGCATCGGCGCCGATGGTGACGTTGTTGCCGAAATTAACGGTTTCGGCGGTGGTGTTTAAGGTGCCCGAAGCGATGAGTTGGAGTGTGCCACCATTCAGCAGTATGGAGCTGGTGCCAAAGGGGCTGACCGGGTTAAGACTTGTGCCCGTTATTAGACCTTGAAGCGTGCCAGCAGTGAGGGTGGTCGTGCCGGAGTAGGCGTTATTGGTGCCGGAAAGAACGAGAGCGCCCGCGCCACTTTTTTGCAAGCCGTTGGTTCCGGCGATGTTGCTGGAGATGGTGAGGGTGCGACCACTTGTGGTGACATCGATCACGGGAGCGCCGGAGGAACGCGCGAGGGTGAGGGTGCCTCCTCCGGAAATTGTCAGATTGTTCGATGCGTCGTTGAAGCTGATGCTGCCGATGGTGCGGTCGCTATCGAGGTTGGCGACCTGGTCGCCCACGATGTTTGACGTGAAGGATGCCGTGCGGTCCGCGCCCGAAGCGATGATGCCGCCCGTCCAGCTTGCGGTGTTTCCCCAATCGTAGCTGCCAGCAGCGGTTGGCAACCAGGTGCTGTCGTTCCCCAAGGTCCATTTCGCGTAGAGCGTGACCGGGGTGTTGGCGGAGTAGGTGGAACCCGCCGGGTAGTCGGTGCCGGTTCCGTCTGCTGCGGTGTTCCAGCCGGTGAAGCTATAGCCTGTTTTGCTCAAACCACCATTGTTGCTGGCAAGCGTGAGGTCGATGTCATGGAGTTTGTCCTGATTGGCGGGGGCGCTGCCACCGGTGTTGCCGTTGCCATTGTAGCTGACAGTATAGATGTCGGGCAGCCACCGGGCGTAGAGCGTGTGGTTGTCGGCGATCGCAACGTTGGATCCCTCTGTCACTTTTTCGCCTCCCGAGATCGCGGTGAACCAGCCGTCGAATGAGTAATTGCTGCGTGTGGTGGAAGGCAGGGTGCCATAGGGTGAGCCGAAGGTCACCACCTTGCTGGTGGGACTGACAGCACTTCCACTATTGGCATCAAAGCCAACTGTGTAGGTGTTGGGTGAGAACTGGGCGGTGATGTTGAGGTTCGTGGTTACGGCGGTGTCCGTGCGGAGCGCGGCCGTCACGTTGTCGCTCCACATGACGAAGGTGTAGCCGGGGGATGCCACCGCTTCGACCTCGGTGCCATCGGAGCCGTGGTTCACGGTTTGCGGCGATGTGCCGAGGATCGTGCCCCCGGTGCCCGCGGTGTAGGTCAGCGTGTAGCGCCGGATGGCAAAGTTCGCCAGAATGGTGGTGGGTTGGCTGGTGGTGACCGTCGTGGATGGGGAGTTCGCATTGCCGAAGGTGGCTGATCCGCTGGTGACCGTCCAGTTGACGAAGTCATATCCGGCATTGGGGGTGGCGGAAATCGCGGTGGCGGTATTTTTCTGAACCACGACTGCGCCGGAGGGTGAGGTGCTGCCGTTGCCATCATTGGTGGCGGTAAGGGTGGTGTCCTTGTCGGTTTCCGTGGCGGTGACATTGGCGACCGCGTAGGTGCCATTGCTGGGTGTGCAGGTGATCGTTGCGGAACCGTTGGCGGCATCCGCGTCGTTGGCGGCTGCGAGGGTGACGTTTTGGTAAGTATCCCAGTTACTGGTCGTGAAAATGAGGCTGGAGAGAGAAGGTGGGGCTGGAGATGGCGTAATGATGGAGGCCTGCACGCAGTCCTTGGGTGAGCGGATTGTGTATCTGTAGCAGGTTTGAGCTGC
>CBFGOB010000291.1:0-4068 GCA_965650215.1 uncultured bacterium
ACATCCATCGCCACCCCTCTTCTTCACGACAAGTATCAGACATCCAACCGGATGAATATCTACCTGCCGGCCGGCAAGTGGATCGATATCGAAACCGGAACCGTCCACACCGGACCAGCCACCCTTACGGATTACGACATGCCACTCGATAAAGTCCCGGTCTTCGTCGGCGGCAAGGGTGTTTATGTTTCACGGACCGGTGATGCATCCCCCCTGCAGGCGGTGGTTTTCCCCATCGCGACCGGTGGATCGAGTTATACCTTCACTCATCCGGATGGCACTTCAAAAAGCACAGTTGTCAACGACAACACCGGATGGAACAAGGCCACTCTAACGGTCACCGACACCACTACCGGATCCCCCACGAAATTCACCATCGATTCCACCACGGGAGCCATCCGCTTCGAGTTGCAGCCCGGTCACTCCTACCGCCTCGGCGGCGGCGCTTAGGCATGGGCCATCATGTTCAATCATCGACCCATTCCATTCAAACTCGATCAAAGCCACTTGCCAGACATCCCCTTCGCTCATGAAGCCGTTTGCCTCATGTATTCCGCTTGCCCTTCTTGTCCTTGCATCCGGCCTAGCCTTTGCCGCGGATCCCTCGCCACGCAGGGTCGATCATTTCAACCTGGACTGGAAGTTCACCAAAGGGGCGCAAGTCGGCGCGGAAACCGCCGCTTTCGATGACTCGACTTGGGAGGCCGTGCGCCTGCCCCACGACTGGGGCATCCAGGGACCGTATGATATCCAGGGAGAACCACGCTCGGGCAAGCTCCCGTGGCGAGGTGAAGGATGGTATCGCAAATCCTTCTCCCTTCCAGCCACGGATGCGGGCAAGCGGGTCTATCTGGACTTCGATGGTGTGATGGCCATGCCCACGGTGTACATCAACGGCCAAAAGGCGGGCGGATGGGATTACGGTTACGTTTCCTTCCGGGTGGATGCCACGGATCATGTCAGGCCGGGCCAAGCCAACGTGGTGGCCGTGCACGTCGACACGCGACAACACGCCTCGCGCTGGTACCCAGGCGCCGGCATCTATCGGAATGTGCGGCTGGTCGTCCAGGAACCGGTGCATGTCGCCCATTGGGGCGTCTTCGTCACCACGCCGGAGGCCACCGCGGACAACGCAACCGTCCACGTGGAAACGACCGTGGACAACCACAGCCCCACTACCTTGCAAGCCGGGTTCGAAACGATTCTTCGCAACCCAGAAGGCAAGGAGGTTGCGAATGGGAAGATATCCATCGATGTCCCCGCGAACGGATCGAAACCGGGGCTGGTCACCTTCACCATCCCGAAACCAAGCCTCTGGGATGTGGAATCCCCGCAACGCTACACGGCCGTCACCCGCGTCTTCGTGGGCGATCGTCTCACGGATGTCACGGAAACCCCGTTTGGCATCCGCTCCTTCCAGTTCACCGTCGACGACGGCTTCCATCTCAACGGACGCCGTGTGCAACTGAAAGGCGTGAACCTCCACTCCGACTTCGGCCCGCTCGGCGTGGCATTCAACACCCGCGCGGCGCAACGCCAGTTGCAGATCATGCAGGACATGGGCGTCAACGCCGTGCGCACCTCCCACAATCCGCACGCATCGGAGTTCCTCGATCTCTGCGACCGCATGGGCATCCTGGTCTGGAATGAGGTCTTCGACAAATGGTGTGCCACCTCCACCATCCCCGAAGGCGTTTCCATTCCCGACCATGGCAAAAAACAGATCACCAACTTCATCCTGCGCGACCGCAACCATCCCTGCGTCGTGGTGTGGAGTGTCGGCAATGAGATCTCGCCATTGGAAAGAGGAACCTACCCCGATGCCGCCGGCCTGCTCAAAACCATGGTCGGGTTCGTCAAGGCCATCGACACCACCCGCCCCGTGGGCCTCGGCCAATGCGAACCGGAATCCGCCCGGTCCCCGATCCAGGGCGCGCTCGATGTCGCCGGCTGGAACTACGCGGCACGCTACACCCTCAGCCGCGAACTCTGGCCCAAACTCCCGATCGTCTACAGCGAATCCGCCTCCGCGTTGAGCACCCGCGGCTACTACGACGACTTCCCCCTGCCACGGAAAAAGGATGTCTTTCCCGCCACCGCGCGGACCAGTTCCTACGACCACAATTCGGCTTGGTATTCCGATCCCGCGGACGTGGAGTTCGCCCTCATGGAAAAAGACCGGTTTGTCGCCGGCGAGTTCGTCTGGACCGGATTCGATTACATCGGCGAACCCAACCCATTCATCGCCGAAGGCCGCGGTGCCTTCTCTGCCCGCAAGCTATCGAAGGCGGAGGAATCCCGCATCAGCTCCTTCGGCATCGTCGATCTCGTCGGCATTCCCAAAGACCGTTACTACCTCTACCGCAGCCACTGGGCACCGGAGAAGAAAACCATCCACATCCTGCCCCATTGGAACTGGCCGGACCGCATCGGCAAGAACACCCCGGTCTATGTCTATACCAACGGCGACTCCGCCGAACTCTTCCTCAACGGCACATCACTCGGCAGGCGCACGAAAGATCCCAAGGCCGAAGCCGTGCGCGACCGCTACGCGCTGCGCTGGCTCGACGTGCCGTACCAGCCGGGCGAACTCAAGGCCGTCGCTTATCAGAACGGACGCGAACTTGGCACCGCCACCGTGCGCACCGCCGGGGAACCCGTCACGCTGCGCCTCACGCCCGACCGCACCACGCTCAAGGCCGACGGCGAGGATCTCAGCTTCGTCCTCGTCGAAGCGGTGGACAAGGATGGCAACCTCTGCCCTCTGGCGATGAACGAAGTGAAATTCGATCTCAAAGGCCCGGCCACCATCGCCGGTGTCGGCAACGGCGACCACCATTTCCCCGCCGAGTTCGTCTCCGACCGCGTAACCCTCTTCTACGGCAAGGCCATGCTCATCGTGCGCACAAATGACGACGCATATGGCATCTCGAAACTCACCGCCACCAGCGAAGGCTTGCACCAAACCATGATACCACTGGAATCCCGTTAAGCCGCCATCTGACTTTCATGTCCCTGAATCCATCAAGTTCAATCTCCCGAAATAACAAGACCATGCCTTCGCCCATTCCACCTTCATTCCCGCTCTGCTTCTTTGCGATTAATCGGAAAGACCGAAAGACGACATGCGTTGATCGATTCCGCAGCGCCGGCTTGGGAATCCTCGCCGTCATGCTGGCCATGCCAATGGGGCTGAGAGCAAACGATGCCCCAGCCCGCTCCCCGCTCTGGCTGAACGATCACGCACTCCCGCCCGCGAGCGGCAATGAGTGGTCCGGGGTCGTCAGAAAGGTCTTTTGCCCGGGCTCATCGGACATCCTGAGCAACGCGCGCAACGAGTTGGTGTCGGCCTCATCGAAGTTGACGCAACAGAAGGTTGCGGCCACCGACTCGGTCACGGATGACGGCACGGTCTTGCTGGGCACCCAGGCACAGCTTCAAAAGGCAATCCCCGCAACGCTTGCCGATCGCGCGGGCGCACTCAAGCACGGCGGATACCTGATCGAGAGCGCGACCATCGACGGCAAGAAATGCACCGTGATCGTCGCCAAGGACGAACCCGGGGTGCTGTATGGGGTATTTCATTTCCTTCGGCTGATGCGGACCAGCCAGCCTGTCGCATCGCTTCGCATCGCCAGCGAGCCCGCCATCGACCTGAGGATGTTGAACCATTGGGACAACATGAGCGGTGACATCGAACGCGGCTATGGCGGCAAGAGCCTTTGGAAGTGGGATGAACTGCCAGGTCATGTGAACCCGCAATGCCATGAATACGCACGCTTCTGCGCCTCCCTCGGCATCAACGGCGTGGTTCTCAACAACGTGAATGCCGATCCGAAGATCCTTCGGTCGGACTACCTCGCAAAAGTCGCGGCCCTGGCAGCGGTGTTCCGCAATTGGGGGATCCGCACCTACCTGTGTGTGAACTTCTGTTCGCCATGTTCATCGGCCAGGTCGGCAACGACTTCGCCGAGCGCGAAGCGTTCCAGGAGATGGACTACCGGCGCATGTACGGCCAGATGGCGAAATGGGTCGGCCAGATCGACCGGGTGGAGCGCATCCCCGAGT
>CBFGOB010000292.1:0-4036 GCA_965650215.1 uncultured bacterium
GCCGCTGTCTGCTTCAGAGGCCCTCAAGTGTCAGGTGAATACCATCACTACACAGCTAGTGGAATCACATCCCCGCGACACTACGCCAGCCTTGCAGACCCTCCTCCCCTTCCGCTGCATCACTCGACGGGAATCGCTGCGGGAGGGACGGGCGGGGTCGAGGGCTCGAACACCGGAATCGCGCGGCGCGGTGACTCCGCATCCTCGGGGGGTGGCGCCGGCTCCAGCAAGGGAATCGCCCGCTTCGGCACTTCATCGGGATTCGCAGCATGGCCATCCAGCGGCTGCGCCGGCGCGCTACCACTTTGCAGTGGCAGCACCGGAAGGTTGCTGAAGCCGTCGCGCTGCGAGGGTCCAGGCACAAGCTCCCGGGGCGGCGGGGTGATGTCGTCCTCATTCACCGGCACGGCGGCAGGAATCCCACCTTCGTTGTCGATGACCACCAGCGCCTTCTTCGGTGGCGCGATCAGGTCCTCGATGTCGGTTTTGATTCCTTCGAAGAAGGCTTTCACCATCGGCGCGGCAAGCCGTCCGCCCGAAACCCGTTGGTGAGGCTTGCCTTCATACAACACCGCAAACGCATAACGCGGGTTTTCCTCGGGCATGAAGCCCGCGAACCACGCCAAGCGCTGGTTCTTCGATTCGGGACCCCACTGGGCGGTTCCGGTTTTGCCGCAGAGCTTGGCGTAACTGAGCTTGGCACCCCACCCGGTGCCGCCGCTGCCATTGACCACGTCGGCCATGCCGATGCGGGTGACCGACACCGCATACGGCGACAGGCCGAGGCTGGCCTGGCGTTCAGGCGCGGCCGCACGCAACACCCGGCCGAGCATGTCCTGTTCCTGATGGATCAAATGCAGCTTCGGCACGACCTCGCCATTGGCGATCGATGCCATCGCCTGCGCGACCTGCAGCGGCGAGGCCAGCAGGCTGCCCTGGCCGATCGACAGGTTGGCGGTGTCTCCCGGCAGGATCCTGCGGCGCTCGTTTTTGAGCATCCACTCGTCATCAGGCAGAATCCCCGGCGTCTCCCCGATCAGCGGCAGCCCGCTGCGCTGGCCGAATCCCATCCGTCTCGAAGTCTCGAGAAAGGGCCTGGCACCCATCTGGAGCGCGACCTGATAAAACCAGGTGTTGCACGAGCGGGCGATCGCGCGGGTCACATTGATCGATCCCTCGGGCTTGTCCGACCAGTTGTTGAAAACCGCATTGCCGACCTGGATCGCCACCGGACAATCGATCAGGCTTTCGGCGGTCACCACCCCTTCGTTCAGGGCGGTGGCGGCCACGATCGCCTTGTAGGTCGACGCCGGTGGGTAGGCGGATTGGAAAGCACGCCCGTACAGCGGGGTTGCAGGGTCCTCGTTGAGCGCCCTGAAGGCCTCGTCGCTGATCCTTGGAATGAACTGGTTCAGATCAAAAGTCGGGCGCGAGGCCAGCACCAGCACCTCGCCGGTCACGGCATCGATCACCACAAAGGCGCCGCGTTCACAGCCGTCGGCCAGGGCCTTCTCGGCGATCAGCTGCCATTTGAGGTTGAGCGTGGTCACCAGCGTGCCGCCGGGCACCGGACGGGTGACCTGTTCCTCGAGCAACTTGTTGCCATGCTCGTCGAAGATCAGGCGCTTCATGCCCGGCTGTCCGGTCAGGCGGCTATTGAAAAGCTTCTCAAGGCCGCCACGGCCTTCCATTTCCTCCCACAGCGGGTCGTTGTGGTTGATCGGTCCGGTCGGCAGTTTCCCGACGGTGCCGGAGTAACCGATGACATGCGCGGCCAGGCCGGCATGAGGATAGAAACGGCTGTAGACCGGCGTCAGCACCGCCCCGTTCGGCAGTTTCGGGCGCAGCAGGGCCGCCCGATCCTCGTCGATTTCACCCGAAACATAGAGGGGAAGCCAACGACGGTGGCGGTAATGCTGATACAATTCCTCGTCGCTGATGCTCACCAGATCCGGCAGCAGCAATCGCATCGCATCGATGCGGGCCCTGCCCCATTGCACGACAAAATCCCGATCGACATTCTCGAACTGCTGGTATTGCAGCGAAAGACGGTAAACCACCCGGTTCTGGGCAAACACCTCGCCGTTGCGGTCGAGAATCATGCCGCGCGGTGCGGGAATCCTCAGCGAAATCGTCCGCGCGTCCTTGCGCAACAGGTAGGATCCGCTCGACGCCGCGCGCGCCGCCGACACCGCCGCATCGCCCGGGTTGTCCAAGGCCACGGGCGTCTGCGCGCAAAGCATGGCAGCCGCCTGCATCAGCAGCAATCCAGGAAAACACAGGCGTCGACAGGTGAAAGGCATCGCGGAAAGCGCGAAATTAGGATGCTTTCGAAAGCCGCGCAATGTCGAATCCCGTGGCCGCAGGGGAAAGCGCGAGGACACGCTTGCAGCGGGGCATCGGCCATGCATGATACCCCGCGCCATGACGGACTGGAATTTCATGACCCTTCTGATCGTCGTCGCCCTGTTCGCCCTCTGGAACCTGGAACTCGTCGCCACCCTCCTCAACCTCAAGGCGTTTCCAAAAGTCCCGCCGGCCGAACTGGGCGATGGGATGGACGCGGCAAAGCTCGACCGCGCCCGCGATTACTTGGTGGCGAATTCCCGCTTCGACCTCATCCAGAGCGCATCGTCAACCGGCATCCTCCTCATCTTCTGGTTCGTCGGCGGCTTCGAGTGGCTCGACCTGCTGGCACGCAAAGTGGCCCCCGGCAGCATCAGCACCGGACTGGTGTTCCTCAGCGCCCTCTTCATCGGGCAAACGCTGATCCAAATCCCCTTCTCCGCCTACGAAACCTTCGTCATCGAGCAGAAATTCGGCTTCAACCGCGCCAGCAAAAGCACCTTCATCATCGACCGCTGCAAGATCGTGCTGCTGGCCGCCGTCATCGGCCTCCCGCTCGCGGCCACCGTGCTGTGGATCTTCGAAAGCGTCAGCCACGCCTGGCTCTGGGCATGGATCACCGTCACCCTCATCCAATTGCTCCTGACCTGGCTCGCCCCGACGCTGATCATGCCCTTGTTCAACAAATTCACCCCGATGCCCGAGGGTGAGCTCAAGCAGGCGATCGAAGCCCTCGGCCAGCGCTGCGGCTTTCCCCTCGAGGGGGTCTTCGTGATGGACGGCTCAAAGCGCTCCAGCAAGGCCAACGCGTTTTTCACCGGCCTCGGCAAACGCAAAAAAATCGCCCTCTTCGACACCCTGCTGGCGCAAAGCACCCACGACGAGGTCCTCAGCGTGCTGGCCCATGAAATCGGTCATTTCAAACGCGGTCACATCCGGCAGCGCCTGGCTGCAGGCATCTTCCATAGCGCCGTGATCTTCTTCCTCCTCGGCCTCGCCACCGACCCGAACGGCGGATTCTCCCACATCCTTTTCGAGGCCTTCGGAGTCAGCCAGATTTCAACCCATGTCGGATTGATCCTCTTCATGATTCTGCTCGAACCCGTTTCCCGGGTGCTTTCGCTGATGCTCAACGCCTGGTCGCGCAAGCACGAGTTCGAGGCGGATGCCTTTGCCGTCTCCGCCACCGGTGACGGGGCCGCACTCGCCTCGGCCCTCAAGAAAATGTCGGCCGAACACCTCTCGCACCCGTCGCCCGCACCCATCCGCGTCTGGCTCGACTACTCGCACCCGCCGCTGCTCGAGCGGCTTCGCGCCCTCCGCGCCGCGGGACCTCCCGCTCAGTGAACGGCCAACTGCAGGACCGCCAGATAGACGCGCCGGCGCTTGATTTTCACCCCGCGCTCCAAGGCCTCCCAGCGGATCCCGTCCAGCAGGTCGAGCGTTTCCCCAGCCAAGCGTGCGGGCAAGCCACTCGCGAGTTTGAGCCGCCGGGATTTCAAATGGCCGACGTATTCGAGACCCTGGCCGATGCAGCGCCTCGCCACCGCCAACTGCTTCCGGTGCTCCCGCAGCAAGGCATCGCGATCCCTGGCATCGTCCACTGGCAGGTAACAACGGCCCTCCGCCAGATCCTTCGGCAGGTCGCGCAGGATGTTGACCAGGCCGTCCCGGCAAAGCAGCTTTTCCC
>CBFGOB010000293.1:0-4005 GCA_965650215.1 uncultured bacterium
ATCGGCGAAATCATCCACAACCCGGAAGTCAACCGCCACCTGCGTGAAATGGGCATCGTCTCCCTGCCATGGCACGACATGGACTCCAGCTACGACGCACTCACCGAAGACGATGTCGTCATCGTCCCCGCCTTCGGCGCCCCCACCTCGTTCATGGAAAAAATCGACGCCCAGGGCTGCTACGTCATCGACACGACCTGCGGCGACGTGATGAAGGTCTGGCGACGTGTCCGCACTTACGCCAAAGACGGAGTCACCTCGATCATCCACGGCAAGGCCGACCACGAGGAAACCCGCGCCACCGCCTCACGCGCCCTCGGCGACACCGGCGAAGGCCATTACCTGATCATCCTCACGCTCGAGGAAACCGAGTACCTGTGCCGCTACATCCGCCAGGGCGGAAACAGACAGGAATTCCTCGACCGCTTCAGCGGGGCCTACTCGCCGGGATTCGATCCGGACATCCACCTCCAAAGGGTCGGCATCGCCAACCAGACGACCATGCTCAAGAGCGAAACCGAGGAAATCCAGCGCCGGGTTCGGCAGGCGGTGACCGAGCGCGACGGCAAAAGCGAATCCTTCCAGGTCTTCGACACGATCTGCGGCGCCACCCAGGAGCGCCAGGATGCCCTCTTCGACATGCTCCGCATCCCGATGGATGCCCTCTTCGTGGTCGGCGGCTACAACAGCTCGAACACCAGCCACTTGGTCGAAATCGCCGAGGAAAAAGTCCCGACCTACTTCATCCGCGGAGCGGATTGCATCCGCTCGCTCGATGAAATCATCCATTTCGACCTCCACCGCAAGGAAGAGGTGATCCGCAATGGCAGCGCATGGACGGATCCCGCCAAACCCGCGACCATCGGCGTCACCGCCGGCGCCTCGTGCCCGAACAACCTGATCGAGGACACGCTGCTCAAGATCCTGTCGCTGCGCGGCATCGACACCGGAGCACTGCTTACAGATAAGGCATGAAGGCCGTGTGGACCTCGGCGGGGATGTCCAGCAGGCTGTAGTCCTTGGAGGCCACAAACAGCAGGTTCTGCTTGCCCTTGCCGAGAAGCTCGTTGTCCGAACCGAACACCTGGTGCTCGAGCGTGCAGAACTTGCGGCTGAAGTCGGAGACGCGGATCTTCACCGTGATCACGTCGAACTCGCGCGCCTCGCGCACGAACTTGTGCTCGAAGGAACGGGTCAGGATGTAGAAGTGGGTCGTTTTCAGATCAAAATCGGGCATCGCATGGTTGAAAAACAACTCGCGCGCCTTGCCGACAAACAACGCATACTGGCCGAAGTAGACGTTGCCGACGGAATTGGTGTCCTGATAGGTGGCAATGAAGGAATAGACGAACCACTTCCCTTCGAAGTGGCCGCTCAACGAATGCGCGTCCGCCGGCGCCGGCGCCACCACATCCGACCCGGTGACCGCCCGCGTGGCCTTGGTGATCGCCTTGAGCGCCGGGATTTCCGACGCCGCCTCGATCACCTCTTCGGCCCGCTCGTGCACAACACGCAACAGGTCGGCGTTGAACACCAGCCAGACGACGTAAACCAACGGCAGAACCGAGCCGAACAGCAACATCCAGTTGGCCCCGGTGAAGTAACCAAAACCGAAAATCACCAGCGAGATGCTGGCGAGGGAAAACATCCTCACCTGCGGCAGCGGGTGCTGGGCGTTCGGCACAAAGCTGCGGGCGATCGCCAAGGCCGCGTAACCGACAAAGAACGAAGCGTAGAACACCATGAAATATTCCAGCTCCAGCTTCTGCCAGATCGCAAACAACGTGATCACGGCAATCAACAGGAAGGTCGGAATCGGCGATGCGAGGATCTTCTTCGGCAGCATGCCGATCAGCACGTTCTGGCTCTTGGCCACGTTGACTTCCAGAAACCACTTGAGCGAGATGTAGCCGCTGTCGAGGGTCGTCAGGGCACAAATGCCGAGAAAGGTGAAATATGCCACGGGCAACATGCCTTTGGCCGCCACATCCAGGCGGTCGATGTATTGGACGATCAGCTCGTGGGCGTAACGGAATTTGTCCGGACCTGCCGCACCATAGGCGTCAACCCCGCCTTTGCTCATCACCCAGGCCGCCAGGGAACCGTGGAACAGCAGCATCAGGAAAAAGATCGCCCCCCCGAACAGATAGCTGAGGCGGATGGAAGTCTGCTCGCGGTGGATCTGGATCGCGCGCTGCCAATGCTGGAGATCCAGCCAGGGACCGACCAGAAGCCCCACCAGCAGCGGAATGGCAAACCCCAGCATATCGGGCCCCTCCCACAACTCCGGCCGCGCAGCGGTCCAGCTCAGGGCCTTGAAGTCAATGCCCGGCTCGAGCGACCACAGGATCACACCCATGCAGAGCCAGAGGCCCAGGCCCATGACCAAATGACCGAACTTGATCCGGCGGATTCCGAACTCCTCACCGAAAAGGCAGCCTGCCGCCAGCACCACAAACACCACCATGATCATGTAAAGCGGCTTCATCTGCTCGGTGAGCAGAGGGATGTCGATGGCCTTGAACAGATATTTGCTCAGGGCAAATACCGTCAGGGTGATCGCCAGAACCTGGTAAATGTAAAAGATCAGCCGGAAGGGCTTGGCGAACTTATCGAAAAACCGGGCCAGGGAATCCGAGCCGCCCGGGTGGCGCCGAGCCACAATCTGCGTCAGAAAACCAAACAGGACCAGGCCCAGCGCGTTGGGGATCGCGAACAGCAGGAGCCCCTGAAGGCCGAACATGAAGGTGATCTGGACACTGAAAAACAGGCCCAAGCCCCACATCCAGGCGAGCGCCACGGAATTCCCCCACAAGAAGGCGTTGATCGGACGTTGGTTCATCGGTGCCGAAACAAGCCCCAATCCGGCCATCGGGCAAGCCGGATTTGACCCAAGCCCGCATTCGACCCAAATCGGCGAAGAATTACGGTTGATGCCCCGCGCGTCGCCATCTTTACTGCCCTGCACCCGCCCAACCCGCGCATCCACTTTCATGATCCAAAACATCCGTAAATACAATGGCCTGATCGTCCTCAGCCTCGTCGTCGTTGCCTTCGCCCTGGTGCTGGGACTTCAGGATACGATGAGGAGTGGCATGGGCGGACAAGCCTACCTCAAGATCGCCGGCCGCACTTACAGTGACCAGGAATACCGCAAACTCGGCATCAACGCCCTGGACCTCATCCGCACCCTCACCCGCTCCGGCGATTTCGAGATGTACCAATTCATCTACAGCCTCTCCCCGGAGGCGATCTACCCGGGAGCGAAGGACGACGCCACCGAGAAGTTTTTCATCAGCCGCATGCTGATCCGCAATGCAAAATCCGAGCTGGGTGTCCTGCCGGGTGACGATGAAATCTCGGAATACACCCGCCAGATGAAATCCTTCAGCACTCCGGAGCAGAAATTCGATCCGGAAACCTACGCGCGCTTCATCGAGAAAGGTCTCGGCAGCATGGGGATGACCGAAAAGGATTTCCGCGAACTCATCTCCGATGTCATCGCCGCCGACAAGATCCGCCAGATCATCGGCAACGGCCTCGCCACCAACCGTGATGCCGTCGAAGGCCAATTCGCCCTCTCCAACCAGAAAATCGATGGCGCTCTCGGCCTTCTGGATCTCGAAACTTTCAAAAGCGGGATCAAGCCGACCGATGAGGAATTGAAAGCCTACTGGGAGCTGATCCAGGACGCCTTCAAGACCGAGACCGAACGGAAATTCACCTACATCCTCGTCGCCCCTGACATGCCGGCGGCCGAACCGGCCGACAAGAAGGAAGCAAAGCCAAGCCTCGCCGAGGCCGCCATGACCGACGAAGCGAAAGCAAAGGCTGAGCAGGCCAAAGCCGAAAAAGAGGCGAAACTTGCCGAAGTCCGCCGGGAAAGGCAACGCCAGCTGGATGGACTCGTGGATGACTTCACCTACGCCCTCGAGGAAGGCAACGGGGCCGGATTCGAAGATCTCGCCGCCGCCAACAAGTGGGAAGTGAAAACCACGGAGCTCT
>CBFGOB010000294.1:0-4000 GCA_965650215.1 uncultured bacterium
GCGGCGAGGGCGGTCAGCAGTTCGGGCTGGCTGATTGCTTTTCGCCCGTCCGGACCGTCCTTCGCCAGCCCTGCGGCCATGCGGATCCACCACAGGCCGGTGGCGGCGAAGAGTCCGGCGAAGGCGATGATCACGGCCAGCAGCGGGGCGAGGGATTGGGTGACCGGTGCCAGGTGGCCGAGCCAGGCGTGGCTGATGAGGAAGGTGAGTACGAGGCTGCTGAGGATGAGCAGGAGACGTCCGGTCTTGAAGGCCAGCCAGATCACCAGGATGTTGACCAGAAGCACGGCGATCCAGACGCCGAGGGTGGCGCCGTGGTGGCGGTTGACGGTGAGCAGGATCAGGATCAGCGCTGCAGGTGCCAGCCATGGCGAGAGTTGCAGGCTGAGCGGGTGCTTGTCCGACTTGGCAAAGCGCGGGCGGATCAGCGGGAAACAGGCGTGCACGGCGCCGAAGACGATGTAGATGACCAGCGCGCTCGTCAGCAGTTCCGGCTTGAGGTGCTGTTCGTTCCAGATCGCGAGATGGAGGAAGGTGGTGATGGCGGCGAAGAAATGGGCGAGGCCGTATCGGCGTTCGAAGGTCGAGATCGCCAGCGGCACGGCATTCAGCAGCAGGATGAATCCGTAGAGCAGGAAGGGGCGTTCGGCGATGCTGTTGAAGGACAGGAAGTAGAAGCTGAAGCCCATCGCCAGCGCGGTGAGCGCGAGGGCGGCACCCGAGTGGTTGCTGTCGGCCGGGTGTCTGCGTTTCGTGTCCCATGCGGCGATGGTGTAGAGGGCGCTGAACGCGAGCAGGATGCCCATCGGGATGAGGGTGGCATTGCCGTGGCCGTAGGTTTCCGCGCGGAAGAAGCGGTGGAACCAGCCGACCTGCATGATCATGGTGCCGAGCCCGGCGGCGGTCGGCAGGTGTTTCCATGGCTTGAAGCGTGTGGTGGCAAGTACGCCGAGGTTGAGCAGGGCGATGTAGCTGAAGAGTCCGATCGGCCGGTCCTCACCGGTCGAGAGCAGGATCGGGATCAGGAAGCCGCCAATCATGCCGAGGGCGGCGACGACCTGTGCGTTGAGCCGGATCGCGATCAGGAAGGCGGCCACCGTGATCAGGCTCATCAGGCCGAAGGTCATCGGTTGGGTGAAGGCTTCGAAGTGATAGACCGCGTAAGCGGCGAAGCTGACGCCGTAGAGCACGAGGATGCCGGTGGCACAGAGCGATTGGGCGAGGATGCGGTAGGCTTCCTTGCGGTGGATCCAGAGTCCGCCGACCAGCAGTCCGCCGCCGGTGATGAAGCCGAGGGCGATGCGGACGGCGGGAGGGATGAGGTTGCGCTCGAACGCGTATTTGACGAAAAAGATGACGCCGAAGAACATCGCGATGCCGCCAAGCCAGGCGAAGAGTTTGACGCCCATGAAGTGTTCGAGGGAGAACGCGGGCTGGGAGGCGGCTTCGGGTGCCGGTGGTGCGGCCGGTGTGATGTCGGGTGTTTTGGCCGGCAGCGGTGGCGGGTTGGTGGGTTTGGGGATGGCCTGCCGTGGCGCTTCTTCGATGGTGCGGTGGGTTTCGGCCGGTTCCGGCCATTTGGGTTCGGGCGCAGGTGGTGGCGTTGCGGTTTCCGGGACGGGTTTGGGTCCGGGCAGCGTCGTTTGGGTCCGCAGGCTTGCGGACTCGAATTTGGAAATCTTCCACTCCAGTTTCTCGAGGGCTTGACGGCTTTCCAGCGCGCTTCGCGAGGCCTTGACGGCGACCACGAGGGCGATGACAGGAAGGATCAGAACGGCGAAGCCGATCAGGAGCAGGATCGCGATGATTTCATCCATAGGGTATGGCCGGGTGTTCCGGAATCCCATGGATTCAATCGCAAAATCGGCGCGAAGGTGAGTCCAAAATTGTCCAATTTTTCAGGATCCGCATCAGGCATGCACCGGACCGCCCGGGGGAGCGGTCCCTGCCAGCACGTTTCCGGGAGCGATTAGATCGCCGCGAGAATCGCGTTGAAGGTCGTGCTCGGCCGCAGGGCGGCGGAGGCCTTGGCGTTGTCGGGCTGATAGTAGCCGCCGATGTCCACCGGTTTGCCCTGGACGCCGAGAAGCTCGTTGACGATCTGGGATTCCTTGGCCGCGAGTGCTTCGGCGACCGGAGTGAAGAGCGCCTTGAGTTCGGTATCGTCGTTCTGGGTGGCAAGTGCTTCGGCCCAGTAGAGGGCGAGGTAGAAGTGCGAGCCGCGGTTGTCGATGGTGCCCAGCTTGCGTCCCGGCGAGCGGTCGTTTTCGAGGAACTTGCCGGTGGCCGCGTCCAGGGTGTCGGCCAGCACCTTGGCTTTCGGCAGCTTGAAGGTTTCGGCGATGTGTTCGAAGGACGGGGTGAGGGCGAAGAACTCGCCGAGCGAATCCCAGCGCAGGTAGTTTTCCTCGACGAATTGCTGCACGTGCTTGGGGGCGGAGCCGCCGGCACCGGTTTCAAACAGCCCGCCGCCTTGCATGAGAGGGACGATCGAGAGCATTTTCGCCGATGTGCCGACTTCCAGGATCGGAAACAGGTCGGTGAGGTAATCGCGCAGCACGTTGCCGGTGACCGAGATCGTGTCGAGCCCCTGGACGATGCGTTCAAGCGAGAACTTGCAGGCTTCGGCGGGCGGCAGGATGCGGAGGTCGAGGCCGGTCGTGTCGTGGTCGGCGAGGTAGCGGTTCACCTTGGCGATGATTTGCGCGTCATGCGCGCGCTGTGGGTCGAGCCAGAACACTGCGGGGGTGTTCGAGGCGCGGGCGCGCCGCACGGCGAGCTTCACCCAATCCTGGATCGGGGCATCCTTGGTCTGGCAGGCGCGCCAGATGTCGCCGGCATCGACGTCATGCTCGATGAGCACCTTGCCGTCGGCGTCGGTCACCTGCACTTTGCCTTTGGCCGGGATTTCGAAGGTCTTGTTGTGGGAACCGTATTCCTCGGCCGCCTGGGCCATGAGGCCGACATTCGGCACCGAGCCCATGGTTTTCGGGTCGAGGGCGCCGTGGGTTTTGCAGAAATCGATGACCGCCTGATAGACGCCGGCATACGAGCTGTCGGGGATCACGGCCAGGGTATCCTCCGGTTGGCCATTGGCATTCCACATCTTGCCACCGTCGCGGATCATCGCCGGCATCGAGGCGTCGACGATCACGTCGGACGGCACATGGAGGTTGGTGATGCCCTTGTCCGAGTTGACCATGGCGAGCTTCGGGCCCTTCGCGTAGGCGGCGCGGATGTCCGTTTCGATCGCCGCCTTTTGGTCGGCGGGAAGTTTTTCAAGCTTGGCGACCAGGTCGCCGAAGCCGTTTTTGAAATCGACGCCGAGCGAGCGGATCGTGTCGGCGTGTTTGGCGAGCAGATCGGCGAAGAAGACTTCGACGGCGTGGCCGAAGAGGATCGGATCCGAGACCTTCATCATGGTCGCCTTCAGGTGGAGCGAGAACAGGACGTCGGCGGACTTGGCGGCGGCGACTTGTTCGGCGAGGAAGGCGGTGAGCGCCCTGCGGCTCATGCGGGTGCCGTCGAGGATCTCACCCGCGAGAAGGGGGGTGGATTCCTTGAGGGTGCTGCGGCTGCCGTCATCGGCGATGAAAGTGATCGCGACTTTCGTGGGCTGGTCGACGCAGACTGATTTTTCATTCGAGAAGAAGTCGTCCGCGCCCATGGTGGCGACGCGGGTTTTCGAGTCCTTCGTCCAAGCCCCCATGCGGTGCGGGTGCTTGCGGGCGTAGTCCTTCACCGCCTTTGGTGCGCGGCGGTCCGAATTGCCTTCGCGCAGGACGGGATTGACCGCCGAGCCCTTGACCTTGTCGTAGCGGGCGCGGATGTCCTTTTCCGAATCGTTGTCAGGGTTTTCCGGATAATCCGGCAGGGCGTAGCCTTGTTGCTGGAGTTCGAGGATCGCGGCCTTGAGCTGGGGAACCGAGGCGCTGATGTTGGGCAGCTTGATGATGTTGGTTTCCGGCTTGTGGGTGAGGGCGCCCAGTTCCGCGAGGGC
>CBFGOB010000295.1:0-3981 GCA_965650215.1 uncultured bacterium
TGCTCCTTCTTGCGCTTCACGTATTCGGCGCGACGGCGGCGTTTGATGATTTTCTTGTGTTGTTGGCCCATGGTGCGTGCCCTTGGCTAGAGCCAGAGCCCCCCGGTTTCAAGAGGAAATATCAACGGTTCCCAAATCCGCTCGTTTCGCATTCGACAAATCCGCCTGCCCCGTCGCAGATTCCCGCCCATGGCAGGACTCATCATCGCTCCCCGAGCCCGGATATTTCATGGTCACGAGTGGGTCTATGCCGCCGAGATCAAGAAATCCTTCGGCGATCCCCAACCTGGCGACGTGGTGACCTTGAAGGACTTCCGCGACCGCCCCTTGGGATCGGCGATCTACAACCCTCTCTCCCAAATCGTCGCCCGCCGTTTTTCCCGCCGGAAGCAGGACCTCGACCTCGATTTCTTCTGCCGCCGGATCCGTCAGGCGATCCAGCACCGCGAACAGGTGGGCATCGACGTCCAGCTGGCCCGCCTCGTCTGGAGTGAATCCGACGGCATCCCGGGGCTGATTGTCGACCGCTACGGCAGGCATTTGGTCGTCCAGACCCTGACCTTGGCGATGGACCTGCGCAAGGAGCTGATCCGCGACGCCCTGCTCGAAGTGCTGGCCCCCGACTCGATCGTGCTGCGCAACGACTCCCCGTTCCGCAAGGCCGAGGGGCTCGAGCCGGGAATCGAAATGCTGCATGGGGAAAACCCCGGACCATTCCTCGTCCATGTCAACGGGCTCGACTACGAGGTCGACCTCTTCGACGGCCAGAAGACCGGGCTCTATCTCGACCAGTTGCAGTCCCACCTCGAGGTCGCCCGGCTTGCCAAGGGCAAGCGGGTCCTCGACTGCTTCACCAACCAGGGCGGCTTCGCCCTCGCCTGCGCCAAGGCCGGTGCGAGCAAGGTCACGGCGGTCGATGTCTCGGCCAGCGCCTGCGCCTCGGCCCGCGAAAATGCCAAGCGCAACGGCGTGGAGATCGACGTCATCGAGCACAATGTCTTCGATTTCCTCAAGCATGCCGCCCCCGACTACGACCTGATCATTCTCGATCCCCCGAGCTTCACCCGCAACAAGAAGACGCTCATGGATGCGATGCGCGGCTACAAGGAAATCCACCTGCGCGCCCTCAAGCTGCTCGACAAGGGTGGCATCCTCTCGACCTTCTGCTGCTCCCACCATGCGTCGCGCGAGCTCTTCCTCGGCAACCTCGGGGATGCCTCGGTGGATGCGAAAAAGAGCCTGCGCCTGCTCGCCGAGCATTCCCAGCGCGCCGACCACCCGGTGCTGGTGACGCTGCCGGAAACCAGTTACCTCAAAGGCTTTACGGTCGAGGTCATTGCGACCAGATAGAAGATTTTCAACCACGGAGGACCCGGATGATACGGATTGAATAAGTCCAGGAATGAAGCTTGAACCTCATGATCCAAAGCCAATCCGTGCAATCCGTGGTTCTATTCCTTTTTTAATCATCAGGGCATGACACGCGACGACCTAGCCGAGGCCTTGGAGCAGATTGCCCTGTTGTTGGAGCTCAAGGACGAGAATCCATTCAAGGTCCGTGCTTACCGTCAGGGCGCGGAGCTGGTACGCAACCATGAGGAGGACATCGTCCAACTCGCGCGTGAAGGAAAACTCGAAGGCATCAAGGGTCTGGGCGAGGCCTTGCGCGACAAACTTCACACGCTCGCCCTCACCGGTTCCCTGCCCTTTCTCGAGTCGCTGCGGGCGGAATTCCCCGCCGGGATTTTTGCGCTCTTCGACATCCAGGGGCTCGGGCCGAAAAAGATCAAGGCGCTCTATCAACAGCTCGGGGTCGGCAGCATCGCCGCACTCAAGCAGGCCTGCGAGCAAGGCCAGGTTGCCGGCCTCGCCGGATTCGGAGCCAAGACCCAGACGAAAATCCTCGAGGCGATCGCGCTGAGGGAATCCTTCGCCGACCGCTTCCTGCTGGGAGACGTGAGCCCGGTGGCCAACGAGATCCTCGAACTCTTGCGGATGCATCCCGAGGTCAGCCGGGTGGCGGTCGCGGGTTCCTACCGACGCTCGAAGGAAACCGTCCACGACCTCGATTTCCTGGTCGAAACCAAGGAAGGAAAACTCGTCTGCGAGGATTTCACGACGATCCCCGGCGTCAAAGACATCATCGCCTGCGGCGACACCAAGGCCTCGGTGCGTCTGCAATCCGGGCTTCAATGCGACCTGCGCGCGGTCTCGCGCGAGGAGTTTCCCTTTGCTCTGATGTACTTCACCGGATCCAAGGAGCACAACGTGGCGATCCGCTCGCTCGCGCTCAAGCAGGGGCTTTCACTCAACGAATACGGATTCACGGCTGCCAAGGACGCGCAGGTGGAAGTCCCCCAAGGCATCCATGACGAACGCGAAATCTACCGCGCGCTGGGGCTGCACTACATCGACCCCGAGATCCGTGAGAACCGCGGTGAAGGGGAGGCGGCCGCCGAGGACCGGCTTCCGCGACTGGTCGAACTGATGAACCTCCGAGGCACCTTCCACAACCACACCACCGCGTCGGACGGCAAAGCGACGCTGGAAGAAATGGCCGAGGAAGCGATGGAGCTGGGCCTGCAATACCTCGGCATTGCCGATCACTCGAAGGCGATGGCGATGGCCAACGGACTCGACGAGGCCCGCGTGCGCGAACAAATCGCCCGGATCCGCGCGTTGAATGCGGGCTACAGCCACTTCCGCCTCTTTGCCGGCAACGAGGTGGACATCCTCAAGGACGGCTCGCTGGATCTCGATGACGAAACCCTGGCGATGCTCGATTACTCCGTGGCTTCCGTACACAGTTCGTTCCAACTGCCCGAAGCCGAAATGACGCGCCGCATTTGCCGCGCGATGGAACACCCGCAGGTCACCATGCTCGGTCACCTCAGCGGCCGGCTCCTCCTGCAGCGCGACGGCTATGCGGTCGACCACGCCATGATCATCGACTGTGCCGCCGAGACCCGCACGATCATCGAGCTCAACTGCAACCCGTGGCGGCTCGACATGGATTGGCGCTGGTGGAAGCGTGCCCGCGACAAGGGGGTGCTGTGCAGCATCAACCCCGACGCCCACTCGACCCGCGGCCTCCACCACCTCGAAATCGGCGTCCGCATCGCCCGCAAGGGCTGGCTGGGGAAAGAGGATGTCTTCAACACCCGCAGCGCGGATGAAGTCGCCGCCTTCTTCTCCACGCCGAAGGAGAAGCGCTGAAAGTTTCACGCAAGTCGCGACCGGAACATGAAGTAGGCCGCGCCGACGAGGCACAGGCCCGACCACAGGTAATCCAGCTTGAGCGGCTCCTTCAGATAGAAAAACGCGAAGGGCACGAAGACCGAGAGCGTGATGATTTCCTGCATGATCTTCAGCTCGCTGACGGACAGGACCTGATAGCCGATCCGGTTGGCGGGGACTTGAAGGAGATATTCGAACAAGGCCACTCCCCAGCTCAGGATCGCCGCCACGACCCAGGTCTTGTGCGACAGCCCTTTGAGGTGTCCATACCATGCAAAGGTCATGAAGACGTTGCTGAGCGAAAGCAGCACGACCGTGATGACAAGCGGATGCAGGGTGGGCATGGCGGACATTCCTAGCCACAACGCCGGAATAGACAAGCCGGAGTCCGGAGGACTCCCCTCTCCCTCATTCGCCGGTCAGCAGGTATCGTTTTTCGTGAAATTTGGTGCTTTTCGTGGTCATTCTTCGTTGCCCGGACCCAATTCACCCTTGAACAAAAGGGCCCGCAGGGTTTCCCTCTGCGCCGCATGAACGACCGCAAGACCCTCGACGAACGCCAGCAGATGACCGATCTGGAGCGACTCCGCCACTCCTGCGCCCACGTGATGGCCACTGCGATCCTGCGCCTCTGGCCCGACGCCCAGTTCGCCTACGGTCCGCCGGTCGACAACGGGTTTTACTACGATTTCGACATGAAGCACCGGATCACCCCCGATGACTTCGAGAAAATCGAGGCCGAGA
>CBFGOB010000296.1:0-3974 GCA_965650215.1 uncultured bacterium
CCGGAGACGGAGGTTTGGTCGGCCGCGGCCAGGGAACTGTCAGGATTTCGGCCGAACGCGAGTGGAAGGTCAAGCCGGCGGCTGCCGTGCCACCGTCGCAGGATGCGGCTCCAGCCGGACCATGACCGGCGGGGGCGGTCCTGTTGGCTTCCCGATCAAAGCAGGCTTTGTCTCAGCTTGCGGATCAAGCGGGCATCCTCTGCGCGATCCGCCTGGGTCAGCGCGGCTTCGAGATTGTTGAGGATGCGGATGAGGATGCTTCCGGGATCGGCGGTCTCGCGCAGGCTTGCCCGCGCCTGACGACCAATGCCCGGATCGTTCATCAGCAGGGATTGCGGGTGGCACTCACCCTGGTGGAAGCAATCCACGATCAGGGGATGGCCGTCCTCGTGGATCCGGCAGAGGAAGTGGCTCGGAAAATTGACGGCCTCGACCTCGAGATCGAGTCGCCGGGCGACGAGCAGGTAGATCACGCAAAGGCCGATCGGATTCGATTTTCCGTTGGCTATGCACCACGCGAGATCGGAATTCCGGGGATCATCGTAGGATTCCCGGTTGCCCCGCAGCTGTCCCCCGGCGAAAAGGAATTCCGAAAGCTGCCGGGGGCTGGCGATGTCCATCGATTCGGCCTCTTCCGCCAGGAGGTCGAGGGCATCCGAGAGGGGTTGCCGGCAGCTGATGCCGTCGTGAAGGAAGTCCGAGAGGATGCGCAGCAAGGCTTCGAAGCTTTCCCAATCTTCGCGCAAGGCGCCCGCCCCGCCGCTCGGCACCAGCCAGTCGCGTTCGATCGCGTCGCGCCGCGACGTTCCGAGAATGCGGCTGAGGGCGGATCTCTGCCATGGCGTCAGAGGAATCAGCAAGGAGGATAGCAACTCGCTGAGGTCGCCACCGCAGGATGCGAGCCGTTCGGCGACCCGTTGCCTGACTTCGGGGGTTTCGTCGTCGAGGAGCCGGATCAGGGCGCGCAGTTCATTCGGTCCGGGGGCTTGCTCACTGGCGGGTGGCATCAAAACAAACGGATGGTCGGGAAGGATGGTGCGCGATACTGGGTTCGAACCAGTGACCCCTACCGTGTCAAGGTAGTGCTCTACCACTGAGCTAACCGCGCGTGCCTTGTGGCGTCCGGGCGGGCGAAGCTAGGACGGTGGCCGCGCCGGATGCAATCCCTTTTTAGGGAAAAAAGAGGCGGGAGCCCCGAGGGGCTCCCGCCTTTGTATGATCTTGGAAGAAGCAGGACAGTTGCCGGGAGGCCGGACTGTCACCTGGGTGCCTTACGGCGATCAGGCATTACTTCTTTTTCGCGGCTTTCTTGGGGGCGGCCTTTTTCACGGCAGCCTTCTTCGGAGCGGCCTTCTTGACGGCGGCCTTCTTCGGAGCGGCTTTCTTCACGGCAGCCTTCTTCTTGGGGGCGGCTTTTTTGGCAGGTGCCTTTTTGGCGACCGGCTTTTTGGCGGCCTTCTTCTTGGGGGCCTTCTTGGCGCTCTTGGCGACCTTCTTCTTCGGAGCGGCCTTCTTCGGAGCGGCCTTCTTCGGAGCGGCCTTCTTCACTGCTTTCTTAGCCGGCTTTTTGGCGGCTTTCTTGGCAGGTGCTTTTTTGGCGGCTTTTTTCGCTACCTTTTTCTTGGGGGCGGCGGGTTTTGCCACTTTCTTCTTCGCTGGTTTTTTTGCAGCCATGGTTTTGTGTCGTTGGAGTTCGCGTTCTATTTTTTGTTTCTCTTCCGGCGTTAAGTTGCCGGCGGAGAGGATTGCGAGGAGCGCCTCGGCGAGGCGTCCTCCAAAAGCATTGGTCAAAAAATCGTTGGTCGCGTGCTGGACGATGACTTCCTGCGAGTAGGCCGCTTCGTAAACGTGGGCCCTTCCAACCCTCGAGCGCTTCACCAGGTTCTTGCGCTCGAGATTCTGCATGACCGTCAGCACCGTGGTGTAGGCCCGATCCTTGCCGTCCGGCAGCGACTCATGTACGGCGGAGACCGTAGATGGGCCTTCGTGCCACAAGACGGAGAGTGCTTGCAGCTCGAGGTTGGATGGTTGGTTGGGCTTCGCCATGAAGTGACGCAGTTGCTTGTTCAGCACGATAGAACCCAAGGTGTCGAGTTTCGTCAAGTTGAAACGTATTGATTTTTAATAAAAGTTTACAACCCCTCCGGAACCGTTTTCCGACTCTCCGGACGCCCCGCGGTATTCTGTTAGAAAAAGATCAGCGGGCCGTTTCGTCATCCGGTTGCGCATCGGACTTCGGGCGGGTGATCGTGTGGTCGATTTGTTGCAGCGTGTTCCAGAACTGGTCGTCTGTCGGATCGCCGCTGAAGAGGATTCGGCCTTCGGGGCTGATGAGCGTCATGGTCGGGAGGTTGTTCACGCGCAGCAGGCGGGCGAGGGGGCGGGTGTCCGAATCGATCGTCCAGGCACCGGTGTGCTGTTGCCGGTATGGCTGCGCCATTCCCCGGGCGAGCGGGCTTGCCTCGGGTGTGATGGAGACGCATGCGATGCGGTGTTGTTCCAGCATGTGGCTGGTTTTCGCGAAGTCCGGAAGCGACATTTCGCATTCCCGGCTCTGCGGCGACCAGAAGTGCAGCAGCAGCGCCCGCTTGCCTTCGACCTGTTGCTTGAGCAGTGTTTGTCCGTTGCCGGAGAGATCGGCGAGCGGGGTGTCGAAGTCGATGGTGATGGCGGCCATCGCCTCTTCGTGCCGCAGGCGTTCGATTTGGGGCGCGAACGCGGCCGCCTGGCGGGGTCCGAGCCAGAAGGCTTCGGTGATGTGTTTCTTGAAGCCGGCCTTGTCGCCTTTGCGGAGGGCGGCGATGGCGCGCACGTATTCGACGACGGCGAGCCAGTCTTCCTCGGTGGCGAAGATCGCGGACTCCTCGAGTTTGAATTGCTTTTCGCGGCTGGTGAACTCGGGCAGCATGGCCGCCAGGGCTTCGTCTTCGAGTTTGTCGACGTGGTAGAGGAATCGGGCCTCGAGGATCGATTGTTCATGGATGCCGGCCAGACGCGCGGCTTCCACGACCTTGTTGAATCTGGCAAGCGGCCCTCTTTCGGAGAGCAGGCTTTCGAGTGCCGTCTCCCGCAGTTGGGTTTCAACCGCCTCCTCCGGAGTTTCCGAAATCGCGGGTGCGATTGCCGCCGTGAGGATGGCGGCGATCATGATGGCGGATCGCATGCGCATGGGAGCGGGTGGGCCGGGTTGCGGCCCGGGGAATCAGCGGCTCGGGATGTTGAGCTTGGTGCCGATGGTCACGAGGTTGGGATTCTTGATGTTGTTGGCCTCGATGATGGCGGCCATCTTCACCTTGTATTTGGCGCTGATGCTCGAGAGGGTTTCGCCGCGGGCGACGGTGTGGGTGCGGTAATAGGAATTGGCCGCGGCCGGTTCGGGGGCTCCGGCTTCGGGGGCCGGGGTTTCGGTCACGGAGTTCTCGTCGTAGACGGCAGGTGTGTCGTAGAGCGTGCTGCTGGTGTCTTCGGTGGGGCCGACATAGCTGGAATCGGGGTAACCGTAGACGTTGCCGGTGTCATAGGGGTCGGCGCGCCGTGAGGCGCAGGACGCGAGGACGAGGGCCAGGAGCGAGGAAGTCAGCACTTTGATGAGGTTCATGATCGGAGGAGTGTTGCGTTGGCGGAATGCTTGGTTTGAAGGCGTCGGAGTTTCAAACGTCGTTGCACGATGGATGTAGTGCATTTTTTTCCGGCTGGAAACGGAAAAACGCGGCGGCGGTTTCACCGGTGTGGGCGGCGAGCGCTTCGGTGGCCTCGCCGCGCAGTGTGGCGACGGCCTCGGCGATGTGTCGCATGAATGCGGGTTCGTTGCGTTGGCCGCGGTGAGGAACGGGGGCGAGGTAGGGGGAATCGGTTTCGAGCATGAAGCTGCCGGGCGGGCATCGGCGGATGCATGCGCGGATGCCGTCCGCATTCTTGAATGTGGCGACGCCGCCGAAGGACACCAGTCCGCCCAGGCCGATGGCTTTTTCAGC
>CBFGOB010000297.1:0-3972 GCA_965650215.1 uncultured bacterium
CGTTGTTCGCAGACGAGACCCTGATGCGCCAGGTCCTCGAGGCCGGTGGTGCCAATGGCGGCGAGTATGGGGAGATGATGGAGGTCTACACCGCCATCCTCGCGAAAAGCGAGCGGGCCCGCGAACGCGGCAGCATTTTCCAACGGCTTGCGCTTGGCACGGCGATCCAGATGCCGTGGTTGGATGGCATGCCGGAAAGCGGCATTCACGGAATCGTCCACGCCGACTGCACGGGGGTCGATCAGGTCTCCCGTTACCTGCACTACGAAAAAGCCCACCTCGATGGCGAACTCGACCCGGGATTCAAGGACATGAATGCCTGGGAGTGCCGGTTCATCACCAATTCCGAATACAGCAACGAGGACCTTGCGTGGACCCGCGAAATGATGCGCGTTTACCGGCCGGACATCATCACGATGGACGACTACAAGTGGCGCTACGTGCGGCTGATCAAAACCGACGTGCCGTATTGCAGCACGACGCATGACCCTTCGCTGGGCACAAGGCCGCAAATGGAAGTCGCGCTGGGCGGCATCTGCGGACGTCGCGCCTTTCTCGGCCGTCTGACCACGCGTGCCTTCGGCATTCCCACCCGCCGGTCCACCCAGAGCGGCCACGCGGCGTTGAGCCACTGGACGCCCGACGGTTGGGTGATCTGCCTCGGTGCCTGGTGGTCGATGGCCTGGTGCGGTCCGCAAGGAGGACTCGATTTCCTCCTCGATTCGCAGGCCCGCGAGTTCGAGAGCGACTATCAGATGGTCCGCCGCGCCCAGTGGTTGGGTGATGCCTTCGGCGAGGAGGATGTCGATCTCCGCATCTTCGGGAAAAACGGTGGTTTCTGGGACGGTCTGGCGTTTGTGAAGAAGCAGGCCATCGTCAAGGCTGCGGAGGTCAAGGCGCTGGAACTGGTCGGCGGCATGAAGCTTGGCGAGTCGGACGAACTGATCGGTGACGAGGTCGGCCAGGAGATCGAGATTCCGGAGCAATTCACCGCCATCACGACTGCGGACGACTGCAGCATCCGCATTCCGGCAGTCGCGTGCTACTCGCCGCGCAAGAGCTCGGACCGCATCCTGTTCCTCAAGAGTTGGGACGATGGATACCAGCTCCACTACAGCCGCCTCGGACAACAGCCCGAGCTGTTCAAATACCGCATCGAGCTTCCCGCCGACGGTGAATACGAACTCACCTGCCAGGCTGCCACCGTGTCGCCGAACCTCGAGCTTCTGGTGCGCGTGAACCGCGAGGAACCGGTGCCTTTCGCCATGCCTTACACCAAGGGGCTCTGGCAGCCCTCGAAAGCGATCCGCCTGAAACTCAGCGAAGGACGCAATGTGATCAGCGTGACCGCACGTGCACCCAACCGTGGCGCCAGCATCAAGAGCTGGCAGCTCACGCCGGTGAAATGAAATCCGAAGACCATGCAAGCGACTCTCGTTCCCATCAGCCGGTGTTTGATCCGCATCCGGCAAGCAGCCTTGATCCTCTTCTGCCTGATGGCGGCCATGCGATCATGCCCGGGCCTCCATGCGCAGGAAACCGCTTCCGTCATCACCGGGGAATCGATCGCCGCGCTTGATAAAGCCCTTGAGGCCACCAAGGACGGAGCCTCCGAAGCGCGCCAGCGGCTCGCGGTGCGCCGGGTGATCCGCGATGCGGAGGAATCCCTTGCCGCGCATCCGGAGGACAAGGGCCGCTTCCTTTTGCACGAGTTCCTGTTTCGCGCGCGCCAGCAGCTGATCGCCCTGGACAAGGACGCGAAGCACCGTGACGACCTGCTGGCAACCTGCCGCGAACTGGTCAAGGCACCGGATGAATTCGCCGGGTTGCGCCTCGAGGCCGACCTTCTGCTGTCGCAAGCCGAGCTTGCCAGGCAGGGGGCAAGCAACGAAGCGCGCGCCCAGGCGCTGCGTCCTTTCGTCGAGCGCTACCTCGAGACGCCGGCCGGCGCGAAGGTGCTGCGTCTGGCAATGGTCATGGCCCTCGAACTCGGCGACAGCCGTCTGGTGAGCTACTTGCAGGAAACGATCGGGAAGCGCTTTGCGGCGGATCTTGAAATGATCAGGTTCCAGCGCGACAAGCTCGGTGGCCAGGTGATCGGTGCGCCGTTTGCCGGGGTTTTCGAGCGATCGGACGGCAAGACCGTGCGTTTTCCGATGGATGGTCTCGGCCGCTCGACGATGTTGCTGTTCTGGACGAAAAACGAAACGGGAGAGGAGTTGCTCAGAGGAATCGCCGCCGCGGCGTTGGAGAGGAAAGAGGAGCTCGCCGGACGACTGGAGATTGTCAGCATCAATCTCGATGATCTGCCCGATGCCGGGGAATCCTTCATTCGCAGCCTCGGGGTGGATTGGAAGGTGTTGCGTCTGCCGGGTGGGAAAAACCATCCGGTTTATGATGCCTTCGTCCGCTCCGAGCATCGGATCGTGACGATGAGCCCATCGGGATACACCGCTCTGGTCATGGCGGAGACGACCAAGCCTGTGGCGAAATCCGCCGGGGTTGCCGATTACGGCCGCATGTTCCAATCCTCGCTGTCGCGCGAATGGACGCGGCCTCCTTACGTCATGCACCTCGCCGCAATGACCATCGGCGATTTCCTGGTGCTCGACCCCGAGGGTGGGATCGATCCCAGCCGACCGCCCGAACTCAAGGCGGTGGCGATGGGCGGGGAGGTGAAACCATTGAATCGCGACGCCGCATCGGTTCCCGAGGAAACCCTGCGGGCGATCCAGGCGTGCTTTGTCGCGCCGCCGTTGCGCTACCGGCTCACCCATGCGGAAAGCCGCGCGAACTACGCGAAAGCCGTCGGCCTGTGCCGCAAGGCGATCGTCGATCACCCGGCCGCGCCGGATCTCTGGATCGTGCGCAACCGCCTGATCATCGCAACGATGGGTTTGTGGAAATCCGACTCCGACCTCGCGCAGCTCGAGGCGGCCATTGAGGAGGCCAAGGCCGCGCTGAGTGCCGGCATCCCGAAAGGCTGTGAGACGGTGGCACGGTTCTGCATCGCCCGCGGCGAACTGCGCAATGCCACGGCGGAGCCGAGGACGGTCCTTGATCGCCTGGTCGCCGATGGCGGAGGTGACGCCGCGCCCGGAGCGGTCCATGCGGCGGCGTCCTTGCTGGCGCTCGATGTCGCGGATCGCGCCAGCTTCGAGCATTTCCGTAGCACGATTCTCCAAAGCCACACCGAATACCCGATGATGTGGAGTTTCACCGCCTTCCTTCTCGACCGCCACCATGACTACTGGTTGTTCCAGATGCCCTTCACGGCGGGATGGTCCTTCGGTCGCCGTCAGGATTACTTCATGAGCAAAGGCGATGTGGAGGAGGCGCATCGGATGCTTCGCGCCGAGCTGCGGGGTGACGATGGCAAGCCCCTGCGCATTCCGGAAGATCTCGACAGCGAATGGATGATGATCCTGTTCGTCCAGCCCGCCCCATGGCATGCCAAGCGCGACGACGGTCTTGCCGAATCGCCGGAGCGCACCTTGCGGGGCCTCAACGAGTTTGCCGCCGCACGTCCCGGAGGCGATGTGAAGGTCATGCTGGCCACCATCGGCGGCGATGCCGCGGCCACCCGGGCGGTGCTGAAAACCAGCAGGATTACCAAGGTCGATTGTCCGGTGGTTTCGGTGCCCGATGGCTTGGACAACCCGCTGGTCCAACGGCTCGGGATCCTGTCGGAGAACGAACGGATCAACGGCGTGCTCATCCGCAGGGATGGTCGGATCGCCACGGTGCTCTCCGGGTTGGTCAGTCAAAGCGGACGGAGCGGTTACACCCTCTGCAATGTCATCGCGCGGGAGGACGAGAAGGCGGTCATCGCCGCGCTCGAACGTGGTGAGACCGAAGCCGCCAAGGCACGGATCCTTGCCCTTGTGCCTCCGGTGGATCCGAATGCGGTCGACGCGAAAGGCCGCAAGTTGCCCAAAGTCACCTACAGTCTCGCCCACCTGCGCGCCCGTG
>CBFGOB010000298.1:0-3949 GCA_965650215.1 uncultured bacterium
ATAATTCTTCGCTAGAGAATTGCTCCTGCTCTGCCACGTCGTTCATTGCATCAATCAGAGAAGAAGGTCCTTCTTCAATCACTATCCGAATGTGTTCAATCCAAGGACGGTGCGGGCGGACCAAGTTCAGCACGCCCTCTGGGTGCGCGCGAATGCCGCGTGGTCGATCCTCCAGCCCCCCTCCGGATCGTGCACCCACAAGGCAAGCCGCTGACGGCGCTGGCTTTCGAGCTCCGTGTGGACGATCACCCGGCCGAGCCGCATCCCGTTGGCGCGAATGTCAGGCATCGCTTCCAGACCCACCACCAGACCGTCGGAGACATGCATGGCTTCCAGGAAGCCGATCACCTGATCCGGCGATACGGTCGCGGAAACCCGGAAATAGTCGGCCACCTTCGCGGCTTGCCGGACCGCCAAGGCACGACTCATGCGGTCGGACGCCAAAGCCTCATCCCATGCCGCAGGGGACGCGGGCGCCTGGACGAGCGGCTTCGCAGGTCCGGACGCAGGGGAACCGCGGTCGGGCGCAGGAATCGTGCGACCCCAATGGTTCTTCGCCCAAAACACCATCAAGATGACAATCAACGCCAGGCCCACCACAGCGGTGGCCTGCACCATGGAACGGATCAGACGGTCCACCTTCTCACCCTCATGCCTGCCGTCGCTGCGCCGACCCCTCTTCTGCCCGGAAGCGGCATCGACATCACTGAGCCGGGTCACCTTTCCGATCGCTGGCGCGTCTCCCACCGAGCGCTCGGCGCGGTGGGGTCTTGCAGCCACTTCCACAATGCGGGGCTTCATGTTGGCCCGTTCCATAGGGAATCGCCACATCGTGCGCAAGGAAAGATCCCCCATGCATTCGCCGCTTGGCAGACGTGGATCCGCCACCGATGCTCGCAGCGTGCCCACCATCGCGATCACGCTTGGAGACCCGGCCGGAGTCGGCCCGGAAGTCATCGACCGCGCCCTGAGCGAAGGCCGCTTCCCCGCTGGCATCGACTTTGTGGTCCTGGGCAAGCGGGATGCCGGGACACCGGGAACCCCAAGCCCGGAATCGGCCCGGGCAGCCCTTGATGCCCTTCACGAATCGGTCGCCATGCTCAAGGACGGCCGCGCCTCCGCCGTCGTCACGGGACCGGTCTCCAAAGAGGGCCTGCAAGGGATCGGCTTTCCCTTCCCCGGACAAACCGAATTCTTCGCCGATGCCTTCGGCGTCCACGATTACGGCATGCTGCTCAGCGGCGATAAGCTCACGGTGGGCCTCGCCACGATCCACGAATCACTGGCTCGGGTTCCCGCCCTGTTGGATCCCGAGCGCATCGTGCGCATCGGTGTGTTGACGGCGGATTTCATCAAGCGCCGCTCGATTGTCCGCCCGCGCATCGCGGTGGCCGGGCTCAACCCCCACGCCGGCGAAAACGGTGCCTTCGGCGACGAGGAATCGCGCATCATCCGGCCTGCCATCGAGCGCCTAGCCACCATGGACCTCGCCGCGTTTTCGGGCCCCTGCTCGCCGGATGCCGTGTTCCGCGATGCGGCACAGGGCCGCTACGATGCGGTGCTCGCGATGTACCACGATCAGGGTCTCATCCCTCTCAAGCTGCTCGACTTCGACAATGCGGTCAACGTGACCCTCGGCCTGCCCGTGCCGCGCACCAGCCCGGACCACGGCACGGGATTCGCCATCGCCGGCAAGCAACTCGCCGATCCCTCATCGATGATCGCCGCCATCCACCTCGCCTGCGAATTGATCTGATCACCCGGCCGGCGACACCGCCACCCCGCGGCGCGGCTTGCCCGTGCCGCGGTAAAAGCACGCGAAGATCCCCACGCAAACGGCAATCATCGCCGCCAGGATCGCCCAATAAAGCGCCCATCCCTGGCCATCCGCCGTGACCAGTTTCAACCTCAGCCAACCGCAGCACCACGCGCCGGCCAAGGGACCCAAACCGCCGGAAACCATCATCAGCAGCCCCTGGGCCTGCCCCCGCATTCCGGGATCCACCCGCCGGTCCAGGAAGATCTGCGCGGTCACGAAGTAGAGGGTGAAACAAACCCCGTGCAGCGCCAAGCCGCCGATGTGCCAGGCGATCAAACCCGACACACCCGCCTGGGCGCTCATGGCAAAACGCAGCACGGACAAGCCCAAGGCCCACAACAGCACCGACTTGATGCTGTGTCGCGCGAGCAGACTCCCTAACAGCAACATGCTCACCACTTCCAGCATCTGGGCGACCGTCATCGTGCCCGTGGGACGCGGATCCCCGAGGACCTTGAGAAATTCGGGGCCATGCATGTAAAACGCCGTGATCGGAACCGAAAACAGGGCGGTCACCCCGAAAAACACCAGGTGATCCCGTTCCTTCATCAAGACAAAGGCATCCAAGCCAAGGCGGCTTCGCCAACCGCTCATCACGCCAAGGGGCGGCGTGTGCGGCAACATCAGGGCCGGCAACGCCGACAGCAGCCGCACCGCCCCGGCAGCATAACCCGCCACAGGACTGGCATCGGCCTTCAACACGTAACTGGTCAGCACCCCGCCAGCCACCCAACCGACGGTCGCCCCCACGCGCACCAAGGGAAACCCTCGCTCGGGCTCGGCAAGGTGCTGCAAGGAAATCGTCGCCAAAAACCCCCAGGTCGGCCCCGACAACAAGGCATGCAGCGCCAGAAGGATCAGGAACCAAAGCGGGTGCCAGCCCGCATCCAGCGTCAGGAAAGCCGCCACCAGCAGCAAGGCACAAAGCAGGGTTGCCCAGAAGTACAGTCGGTTCGCGGCATAGCGCTGATCCGCCAACGCACCGCCGACCAAGGGGCCGATCATCGCGCAGACCGGCGGCACCATGAAGACCATCGGCACCCAGGAGGACAAACCCAGCCCGCCAAACAGATTGGTCAGCGCCGGAAACCAGCAGCCCAGCGTCATGCCTTGGAAAAAAAACACCGCCCACAGCACCCCAAAGACCCCGCGCGGATCCCGGGCTGTATTCGTCGCGCGCATGCAACCCCGTATACCAGCGCCCGATGCCGGTCAACCGGACATGCGGAGCCCGCACGCGCACGCCGCACCGCTTCACACTTGCACATGCCCGCAGGATCCGTCATGGCGGCCCGGTGACCCAGGCCCCTGATCCGACCGAATCCATCCGCGAAGCGCCATGGAAGGTCGGCATCCGCGCGGCCCGCGCCAACTTCCTCCCGGGCCTGGTGATCCAATGCGCGATGGTCGCTCTGCTGGTCGCCTACCACCGGCACCCGCCCACCACCGAGTTGCTGAACCGCCTCGCCGAACTCCGGCAAAGCACCGGTTACGCCTACTCGGTGGTATCCGCCATGATCGCCGGAGCCCTCATCCCTGAAATCCTGCGCGTCGCCTTTTTCCAGAAAGGAAGGCTGGAGCGGCGGAACTTCGACAACCTCCTCTTCACCCTTCCCTTCTGGGGAATCATGGCCGTGAGCGTCGATCTTTTCTATCAGCTCCAGGCCAGGATCTTCGGCACGGATCCCGACTTCATCACCGTGGCATCCAAGGTGTTATTGGACCAACTCGGTTACACGGCCCTGTTCGCCACCCCTGTCACCTGCATCCTCTACGACTGGAGACAGCGCGGATACCGCATGCAAACACTCACCCTGCTGTTCACCCGCGGCTATTACCGCAACGTGGTCTTCCCGGTGCTGATCACCAACTGGGCCGTGTGGGTACCGCTCATCACCGTGATCTACTGCCTGCCCCTCACCCTGCAAGTCCCGCTCTTCGGACTCGCCCTCTCGCTGTGGGTCCTGCTCTACACCTGGATCAGCGAAACACGCAATCCGGCCACTTGAGCCGCATCGCCGGACCGCGGGCTTCAGCCCCAACTCGTCACGCAAGATCCGCGCTCGCCACCGCCCGGCTCTTCATCAAAGATTGGGGACACAGGGTCAGAGATGAACAATGAGCCCCATG
>CBFGOB010000299.1:0-3936 GCA_965650215.1 uncultured bacterium
CTCGTCCGTCACCGAGCCGTGGTTTCCCGCATGGCGCTGGGACTGGCTCTACGGACGCGGCGCCTGGTGGACCGGAGCGGATGCCTCATGGCACCCGTCCTGGAAGCGCTGGCGGTGCATGCCTCCCCCGCCGCCATGGTGGCAAGGCAGCCGCCACACCCCCGATGAACTCATTCTCAAGAAAACCATGCCGATCGGCGAGGACGGCACCGCCCGCATCGACATCGACACCGCAGCGGCCAAGGAAATCCACGGCGACATGGATGCCCGCTACACGATCGAAGCCCGCGTCGTCGACGCCTCGCGCCGCGAGGAACGCGGCAGCGGTTCGGTGATCACCGCCCGCAAGCCCTTCGAGGTCGTTGTCTGGAACAACCGCGGCCATGCCAAGGCCGGCGACGCCACCGAAGCCACGATCTCGGCCGCGACACTCGCCGGGAAACCGGTCGCCGGAGCCACCGGCACCTTGAAACTCTACCAACTCGGCATCGGCAACGACGGTCGCGTGACCGAAACCGAGATCCAATCGTGGCCGCTCACGACCGATGCCGAAGGCCAGGCGACCCAGTCATTCGCCGCACCCGCCACCGGCCAATACCGCCTCGCCGCCAGCCTGACGTTTCGCGACCAGCAACCGGTCGAAGGCGCCAGCATCCTCAACATCCACGGCCCCGGCCGCGACGACCCGAAAGACTGGAACTTCGGCCCGCTCGAACTGGTCTCGGACAAGCCGGAATACCAGGCGACCGACACCGTCAAACTCCGGGTCAACTCGGACCGCCAGAACGCCCATGTCTGGCTCTTCCTCCACATCGCCGGTGAATCCGGACACCAAGCGAAACGCATCCAGCTCAGCGGTAAGAGCCTTGAAGTCGAGGTCCCGCTCTCGCTCAAGGACATGCCCAACATGTTCATCGAAGGGGTCACCGTCCACGGCGCGGAAATCCACACCGCCGTGCGCCAGATCCTCCTGCCACCGGTGAGCAAGATGATCGAAGTCACGCTCGAACCGTCGAAGTCGAAAGTGAAACCCCGCGAGCAGTCGAGCCTCGTCATCACTCTCAGGGACGCCGATGGCAAACCGGTCACCGGCACCACCGCCCTGACGATCTACGACAAATCCCTCGAAGCGATCACCGGCGAATCGAACGTCGGCCCGATCCACGAACGGTTCTGGAAATGGACCAACTTCTACTCGCAGGGCAACCTCGCCGACTCGATCCCGAACCGCAGCGGCAACCTGACGCCACCCGGAATGCCGGGCATGCAGAACCTCGGGATCTTCCCGAACGGCGACGAGCAGGACGGCATCCATCCCCTTCGACGCCGGGGAAACATGATGATGTTGGGCTCAATGAGCAGGTCCAAAATGGCTGTGGCTGAAATGGCAGAAGGAATGCCCATGCCATCTGCCGCTCCGTCGCCAGGCCTGCGCAGCGGTGATTTCGCCATCGCCGCCAACAGCATCGATGCCATCCTCAACGATTCCGGAGGCGGTCCCGGTGCCCCCGCGAACGCCAACATCCTCGTACGCAAGGATTTCGCCGACCTGCTCAAATGGTCGGGCTCGGTCGAAACCGACGCCAACGGCCGCGCGGAAATCCCGCTCGAATTCCCCGACAACCTCACCACCTGGAAAGCCCGGGTCTGGCACCTCGGGAAAGGCACGACCGTCGGCGAAGGCAGCACCGAAATCATCACCTCGAAGGATCTCTTGGTCCGCCTCCAGGCCCCGCGCTTCCTCGTCGAACGCGATGAGGTGGTCCTCAGCGCCGTCGTCCACAACGACCACCCGGCGCCGAAAACCGTCAAGGTCTCGCTCGAACTCGACGGCGACCATCTATCCGCCATAGACGGATCCCCGCAAACCGTGGAAATCGCCGCCCGCTCGGAAGCCCGCATCGACTGGCGGGTGAAAGCCCTCAAGGAAGGCGAAGCGACCCTGCGCATGAAGGCCGATGCCGGTGACGACGGCGATGCGGTCGAACGCAAGCTGCCTGTCCTCGTCCACGGCATGTCGCGCCAGGACGCCTGGAGCGTCGCCGTCGATCCGGAACAGGACTCGGCCCGCATCGAGATGGAAGTCCCCGCGCAACGCCGGGCGGAACACTCGAAACTCACCGTCCGCTTCTCGCCCACCATCGCCGGTGCAGTGGTCGACGCGATCCCCTACCTCGCCAGCTACCCCCACGGCTGCACGGAACAGACGCTCAACCGCTTTGTCCCGCTCGTCATCGCCCAGAACCTGCTCCGGGAACTCGACATCAATCTCGACGAGATCAAGGCGAAACGCACCAACCTCAACCCGCAGGAACTCGGACACGCCGGCGACCGCGCCGCCCAATGGAAACAATGGCAGCACAACCCGGTCTTCGATGAAGGCGAAATGCGAACGATGGTGACCGCAGGCGTCGATCGGCTCAGCGCCATGCAGAACGCCGACGGCGGATGGGGGTGGTTCTCAGGCTACGGCGAATCATCCTACCCGCACACCACGGCGGTCGTCGTCCACGGTCTTCTGGTCGCCCGAATGAACGGTGCCGAAATCCCCGAAGCCATGCTCAACGCCGGCATCGCCTGGCTGGCCAGCCATGAGAAAAAGCAAATCGCCGCCCTTCAGCTTTATGTCGAACGCCAGGCGCTCCGCGCCGCCGGCAAGGAGGTCAAGGACGACGATCGCTACGAGAAACCGGAATGCGATGCCACCGACGCCTTCGTGCGCATGATCCTCGGCGAGGCAAAACGCGATTCGAAGCCGATGCTCGATTTCCTCCACCGCGACCGCATTGACCTGCCGGTCTATGCGAAATGCCTGCTCGGGCTCGAACACCACCGCAAGGGGGACGACAAACGCCGCGACGAAGTGATCCGCGTGATCGCCCAATTCCTCAAACGCGACACCGAAAACCAGACTGCCTTCCTCGAGCTCGGAAACACCGGCTACTGGTGGTTCTGGTACGGCAGCGAGGTCGAAGCCCACGCGTGGTATCTCAAACTCCTCGCCGCCGCGAAACCGAATGACACCGACACCCGCGGACTCGTGAAATACCTGGTCAACAACCGCAAGCACGCCAGCTACTGGGAATCCACCCGCGACACGGCCTACGCGATCGAAGCGATCGCCGCTTACATGAAAGCCAGCGGCGAAACCGCGCCGGACATGGAAGTCGAAGTCCTGATCAACGGTGAATCAAAACGCAAGCTCGCGATCCAGCGCGACAATCTCTTCACTTTCGACGGCACGCTGACCCTGGAAGGCGAAGCGGTGACGACCGGCAAGCACCAGATCGAATTGAAAAAATCCGGCAAGGGCACGCTGTATGCCAACGCCTACCTCGAGGTCTTCACGCTTGAGGACAAGCTGCGCGCTGCAGGGCTCGAAGTGAAAGTCCGCCGCAAGGTCTCGAAGCTGGTCGAGCTCGCCAAGGACACCGAAGTCCCCGATGCCACCGGTCTCGTCGTGAAACAACAGGTCGAACGCTTCCGCCGCGAGCCGCTCGCCGACGGTGCCATCCTCAAGTCCGGCGACCGGATCGAGGTCGAACTCGTCCTTGAAAGCAAAAACGACTACGAATACCTGCTTTTCTCCGATGCCAAGGCCGCCGGCTTCGAAGCGCTCGACGCACTCAGCGGCTACATCCCGGGCGACGGCGGCTTCTCGGCCTACATGGAACCCCGCGACCAGACGGTGGATTTCTTCATCCGCGCCCTGCCCCGCGGCACCCACACGCTGCGCTATCAACTCCGCGCCGAGGCCCCCGGCAACTACAAGGCCCTCCCCGCCGAAGCCTCCGCGATGTATGCCCCCGAACTCCGCGGCAACTCCGAAGACATCCGCTTGAAGATTGAATAGAAGCATCCAAACCGCAGATGGACGCACATCCAAAATGATTCAGGGATGAGGGATCCGGCTCCTTCAGTGAACCGATATCTGAT
>CBFGOB010000300.1:0-3908 GCA_965650215.1 uncultured bacterium
CGAGGCGATCCCGGAAATGCCGGGCGCATGGGATCGACACCTCATGCCTTCCGGCCCATGGCAGCACCCTCGCGGAGCGATGCATGGGCTCGCTCATGGTCAGATCCGCGACCAAGGCGGGATGGATGTATTCCAATCGTCCGAAGGCGGCGATGAAATCTACCCCGACGGCTGGATCACCCAAACCGCGCTCGAGGAACTCAACACGCTCGCCCGATCCTACCGGGAAGAACAAAAACCCTTCTTGCTGGCCATCGGCTGGCTCAAGCCCCACCTGCCCTTCGGGGCACCGGCAGCCTACCTCAAGCCCTACGTCGGCATCCAGCTTCCGCCAATCCCCCACCCGCAGATGCCGAAGGGCATCACCACCTGGCACCGCTCGAACGAATTCCGCCGCTACCGCTCGTGGGGCAAGGACGCGAATCAGGACCGCACATTCGCCGACGAGGTTCGCAGGCACTACGCTGCCTGCGTGAGCTATGCTGACGCCCAAGTCGGCATCGTCACCACCCGGCTCGAACAGCTCGGCCTGATGAAGGACACGGTCGTCGTCGTCTGGGGCGATCACGGTTGGCACCTCGGGGAGCACGCGATTTGGGGCAAGCACAGCCTCTTCGAGGAATCGCTGCGCTCGCCGCTCATCATCCGCCACAGCGGGATCCCCCAGCCCGGGGTCGGCAGTCCGGCCATCGTCGAAAGCATCGACATCTTTCCCACCCTCTGTGAACTCGCCGGAATCCCGACGCCCGCAGGCCTGGATGGCTCTTCATTGCGCCCGATCCTCGCCGATCCCACCCAAACCCAGGATGTCGCCGTATCGGTCTTCACCGGTGCCGAAAGCATCCGCAGCGACCGCTACCGACTGATCCGCCACAAGGCGGACACCGCGAACGAAGCTGCCATCGAGCTCTACGATCACCGGTCCGCCGACGGCGAAACCGTCAACCTCGCGGACAAGCAAGCCGACACCGTCAAAGAACTGGAACGCCTCCTCGATCAGAAACTGAAACGATGATGATGCTAACGGTAGGATCGTTTTGATGAAACGACCGCCCTCAGCGCATCGAAGCCGCACTCACGGTCATTGTGTCAAAATGACCCTAGCGAGATGCGGCCCTATGCGAAAAAGATCCTCTCGATCATCCAGCCCAAGCCGCCGAGCGCGACAACCAGCGAACCGACGGTCTGTGCCGGCTTCCGACGCTTCTTGCCCAACAACCCGAACAGCAGCGCGGCAATCAGGATCACCGTGATCTGCGCCAGCTCGACTCCGAGGTTGAATCCTAACAGCGGCTGGGCCAGCTGGCTGTGCGGAACGCCCTTGACCTTGTCCGCCAGCACGTTCGCAAAGCCCATGCCGTGCACCAGCCCGAAGACAAACACCAGCACGTAGCGCCTCACGCCGACCTTGCATTTGAAAAGGTCCTCGACACCGATGAAGGCGATGCTGAAAGCGATGAAAATCTCGACCCAACGGGCATCGACCGTCACCAGGCCCAGCGCACACAGCGCCAGGGTGAGCGAATGCGACAGGGTGAACAGCAGCGATTGCCACAGCATCGGACGCAGGCGCAGCACGGCGACAAACAGGCCGAAAATGAACAGCATGTGGTCGAGACCCAAGGGCAGGACGTGACGGAATCCTGAAACGACCCACGAGCGGAACGAATGTGCGGTGGTAGCGACCTCCTCCCCGCCACCCTCGAACTTCAGCAGGGACAGCTTGCCGCCGGGCTGGACGCTGACGATTTCCGCTTGTTCCGCCGGGCCGGTGAGGATGATCAGCTCCGCCTTTTCCTCGCCACTCCAGTGGACGACCAGCTCACCGGGGCCCGGTTGCGGATCGACAGCCAGACGCACGGTCAACAAGGCCCAGTCGGCGTATTCCTCGGGCAGCTCGAAAGGCTTCTTGTCGAAATCCGGGAATTCGATCCGCCACTGGAGCGGCTTGCCGGCATAGCTGAAACTCAGGATCCGGCGCAAGGTGGTCTCGGTTTCACGACAGATCCGCTGCAATTCCTCCGGCGCGGCCTTCATGACCGCCTTGCGGCTCAGGGGCAAACCACCGGGCACCCCCCGCGTCTCCGGCAACATGTAGGCGATGTCCATCTCCCCGTGCAGACGCCAGACCTTTTCCAGACGCTGGAACTCGAACTCCACGGTCTCGACCTGATGCGCGGACAAGGGCAGTAGGAGACACAAGACGGCAAAAACCACGCGGATCGGGTGAAGAATCGATTTCATCATCATCAGGATGTGCTAAGAGTGCTTGCCGCAATTGATCTTGCAAGCCGTGTGTGATCCCTGATGGAAAGAAATCAGCGTTCCTTCCGGCATCGCTTCACCGCATCAGCCCGTTCACTCCCCATGACCCGCTTCTTCACCTCCTTGCTCCTCGCCATCGTCTGCATGGCAGGCGTGCCGACAGCGGCCACCGCATCGTCGCAACCGCCGCCACTGGCGCGCGAATTCCGGGCGATGTGGATCGCCACCGCCTACAACATCGACTGGCCGAGCAAGCCAGGCCTGTCGGCCTCCGCACAGCAGGCGGAATTGCGCCGCCTTCTCGACACCGCCGTGGCGCTGCGGATGAATGCCGTGGTGTTCCAGGTCCGCCCGATGTCGGATGCGGTCTACGCTTCTTCCATCGAACCCTGGAGTCATTTCCTCACCGGCACGATGGGCAAGTCCCCGGGTTACGATCCGCTCGCCTACTGCCTCCGCGAAGCCCATGCCCGCGGACTCGAGGTCCATGCCTGGTTCAACCCCTTCCGCGCGTTGTGCAACAACTCCCAACCGACTTCCGGAAACCACATCACCCGTACGCGCCCGCAAATCACCAAACGCTTCAGCGGCCAAACCTGGTGCGACCCCGGAATTTCGGAATCCCGCAGCCATGCGCTGCGCGTGATTCTCGACGTCGTCCGCCGCTATGACATCGACGGCGTCCACCTCGACGATTACTTTTACCCCTATCCGAAGGAGGGCGTGTCGTTCCCTGACGGCAGAAGCCCAGCCCAGCGCCGTGCGGCCATCAACGACTTCGTCAGCTCGCTCTACCACTCGGTCAAGAAAGCCAAGCCCTGGGTGCGCGTCGGCATCAGCCCCTTCGGCATCTGGCGGCCCGGCGTGCCCGAGGGCATCGAGGCCGGCCTCGACAGCTACGAGGACCTCGCCGGTGATTCGCGCAAGTGGCTGCAGAACGCCTGGGTCGATTACCTCGCTCCCCAGCTGTACTGGCGCATCAACCCGAAAAAACAAAGTTTCCCGATGCTCATCAGCTGGTGGCGTGATCAAGGCAAACGTCCGGTCTGGCCCGGCATCGCCACCCAACGCATCGGCGGCAGCGAAGACGGACGACCGGCATCCGAAATCATCAATCAAATCCACATCAGCCGGAAAGTCGGTCGCAACTGGCACGGCCACATCCACTGGAGCGCCAAAAGCCTGCTGACCGACCAGGGCGGGATCCGCGGCCGTCTCGCCGCGGTTTACACCGAGCCCGCCCTCGTGCCGCCGATGCCATGGATCAAAAGTTCCAGCCCTGCCTCTCCCAAGATCAGCGCTTCGCAAAGCCGCGAGAACACCCAAATCCAATGGAGCCCGGATGACGAAGCCCGGCGCATCGTCGTCCAAGCCCGCTACGGATCCCAATGGCGCACCCTGCGCATCGCCCCCGACTCGCGCGGCGGCCTGACGATTCCCCGCGCCAATGCGATCGCCCTCACTGCCGTCGACGCCTACGGCAACCTCAGTGCCCCCAAGGTGCTGGCACTGCCCTGAAAGGCTCCGGGAAAATCTGGATTGGCCGCTGCCATCCGAAAAATCCATGCGGTAAACCCATTCTTTGGCAGGGTCGTTTTGGGAAAACGAACGCTCCACCCCTCTCCCGGCCGGTCATTTTGTCA
>CBFGOB010000301.1:0-3908 GCA_965650215.1 uncultured bacterium
GACCGTGAACCTCACGCTGCCTGAGGAATCCAGGACGGCCGATCAGTGCGTCCATCGTGCGCACGCCGAGCGCGGCCATGTGGCGGCGGGCTTCCTCGGCGACGCCGGTGAAGTAGTGGATCACCATTTCCGGCGTGCCTTTGAATTTCGCGCGGAATTTCGGATCGGTGGTGGCGATGCCGACCGGACAGGTGTTGAGGTGGCACTTGCGGACATACACGCAGCCCATGGCGATCATTGCGGTGGTGCCGAAGTTGAACTGCTCGGCGCCGAGAATGGCGGCGATCACCACGTCGCGGCCGTTGCGGATGCCGCCGTCGGTGCGGACGACCACGCGGTCCCGGAGATTGTTGATCAGGAGTGTCTGTTGGACTTCCGAGAGGCCGAGTTCCCACGGCGAACCCGCGTGCTTGGTCGAGGAAAGCGGCGATGCGCCGGTGCCACCGTCATGACCGGAGATCAGGATGTTGTCGGCCGAGGCTTTGGCGACGCCTGCCGCCACCGTGCCGACGCCCGATTCGGCGACGAGCTTCACGGTGACCCGGGCCCGCGGATTCACTTCCTTGAGGTCGTGGATCAGTTGGGCGAGGTCCTCGATCGAGTAGATGTCGTGATGCGGAGGAGGGGAGATCAGTTGCACGCCCGGCTGGGTATGGCGGAGCCGGGCGATGAGGGCGTTGACCTTGTGGGCGGGCAATTGCCCGCCTTCGCCGGGTTTCGCGCCCTGGGCCATCTTGATTTCGAGTTCGTCGGCATTGACCAGATAGTGGGCCGAGACGCCGAAGCGGCCGGAGGCGATCTGCTTGATGAACGATCGGGCGGAATCGCCGTTCGGATAGGGGCGGTAGCGGAACGGATCTTCGCCACCCTCGCCGGAGTCGGATTTGCCGCCGATGCGGTTCATCGCGATCGCGAGTGTTTCGTGGGCTTCAGGTGACAGCGCGCCCAGCGACATCGCTGCCGTGGTGAAGCGGCGGCGGATGCTTTCCATCGGTTCGACCTCCTCGATCGGGACCGGCCCGCTGGAAGCGGGCACAAACTCCAACAGATCCTTGATCGCCACCGGCTGGGTTTCGAGCGAGACGCGGACGTATTCCTCGTAATCCTCCGGCTTGCCGGATTTGACATAGGTGTGGAAGTTCTTGATCACCTCCGTCGTGTAGACGTGGCGTTCTCCGGACTTGCGGTAGCGGTTGTATCCCGGATCACCGAGGTCGAGGGGTTCTCCGTCGGCCACCGCGGTCTCGAAGGCCGCGCGGTGGCGGATGATCGATTCTTCGGCGATGTCGTTGAAGCCGATTCCGCCGATCTTCGAAGGCACGCCGGTGAAGGCGAAGTCGACGACCTCGCTGCCGATCCCGATCGCCTCGAAGGTCTGGGCACCCTGATAGGAATTGAGCACCGAGATGCCCATCTTCGACATGATTTTCAAGAGGCCCTTTTCGAGCGCCTTGCGGTAGTTGGCCATGCCTTTTTCCGCGGATACCTGGTGCTTGGCGGAGAGCTGGCGGACGGTCGCGTAGCCGAGGTAGGGACAGATCGCCGTGGCACCGAAGCCGAAGCAGCACGCGAGCTGGTGAACATCCCTGACCTCGCCGGTTTCAACGACAATCGAAGCCCGCATGCGCTTGCGGATGCGGTTGAGGTGGTGGTGGACGGTGCCTACCGCCAGCAAGGCCGGCATCGGAATCCGCCCGGCGGAGGTCGCGCGGTCGCTGAGCACGAGGATGTTGTGGTTTTGCTCCACCGCCGCCTGGGCCTCGAGGCAGATCTCGTCGAGTCGGGCTTTCAGTCCTGCAGCCCCCGATTCCGCAGGCCAGGTGCAATCGATGCGCGTCGCGACGAAGCCGTGTTCGCCGAGGTGCTGCAGGCGTTCGAGTTCGTGTTCGTAGAGGATCGCGCTTTCGAGGCTGACCGTGTGGCAATGGTCCGGGGTTTCATCGAGCAGGTTGCGCTCCGGGCCGAGCCCTGCGGCGAGCGACATCACCGCCCACTCGCGGATCGGATCGATCGGCGGGTTCGTCACTTGGGCAAAGAGTTGCTTGAAGTAGGTGTAAATCAGCCGCGGATGGGTCGAGAGCACCGCCAGCGGGATGTCGTCACCCATCGAGAACACCGCCTCCTGGGCACCCTTGAGCATCGGCGGAAACACCATCTCGAGTTCCTCCTTGGAAATCCCGTGGGCGACCTGCTGGCGCGAGAGATCCAGCGCGTCAAAGTCCTCGTCGGGGACGTGGGCAGAAGGTGACACGAAATTCCTCAGCTCGAGCTGCTTCTCGTCGATCCAGCGGCCGTAGGGTTTTTGGCGGGCGAGTTCCTCCTTGATCTCGTGGTCGTATTTGAATTCGCCCGTGCGGGTGTTGGCGGAAATCATCTGGCCCGGGCCGAGACGGCCCTTGCGCACGACCTCGGCGTCGTCGATGACCACCGCGCCCGCCTCCGAGCCGATGTAGAGCAATCCGTCGCGGGTGATCTTGTAGCGCGAGGGCCTCAGGCCGTTGCGGTCGAGTGAGGCGCAGATTTTTTCGCCATCGGTGAACACCAGTCCGGCGGGGCCGTCCCAGGGCTCGGAGAAGGACCGGATGTATTGATAGAACGAACGGACTTCGTCCGAGATGCTTTCGTCGTTGCGGTAAGCCGGTGGCACGAGCATGCACATCGCGTGCTCGGGCGAGCGGCCGGAAAGGATGAGCAGCTCCAGGGCGTGATCGAGCGAGGCCGAATCCGACTCGCCCTCGCGGATGAGGTTTTTGACCAGGTCGATCTCGTCGCCCCAGACCGGCGATTCGAAGAACTCCTCGCGGGATCGCATCCAGTTCCGGTTGCCTTCGACGGTGTTGATTTCCCCGTTGTGACACATCATGCGGAATGGCTGGCCGAGCGGCCAGGCGGGGAAGGTGTTGGTGGAGAAGCGCTGATGGTAGAGGGCGATCGCCACCTGGTAGTCGGGGTTGGCGAAGTCGAGGTAAAAGGCCCGCAGGGCGGCGGGCATCGCCAGAGCCTTGTAGGAAATCAGGCGGCTTGAAAAACTCGGCATGTAGAAGCCCGGGACCTCATGGGTGAGGCTCTCGATTTCGCGGCGGCAGAGGTAAAGCTTGCGCTCATACTCGAGCGCCTCGTAACCGGCACGGTTGTGCAGGATGAGATGCTGGATGTCAGGACGGCTTTGTAGTGCGATTTGACCCAGGGCAGCGACATCGACAGGCACCTCCCGCCAGCCGACGCAACGGATTGCACGGCGCTCGACGACCTCTTCAATCAGGCGCCGCAGACGGGCGGTCTGCTCCGGGTTTCCAGCGGGAAAAAAGCACACAGCAACCGCCAGATCAGATTCATTATCAATTGGTTGTCCTAATTTTTCAGATTCCTTGATAAAAAGCGGATAGGGGATTTGCGTGAGCACGCCTGCGCCATCGCCGGTCTTCATGTCGGCATCGACCGCACCGCGGTGGGTCATCGCGCAGACCGAGTTCAGCGCCAGATCCAGGATCCCGTGGCTGCGTTTGCCTTGGAGGTGGGCGATGGCGCCCATGCCGCAGTTGTCGTGTTCGTGGCGCAGGTCGTGTAGGGAGCCTGGGACCAGCGGGGTCTGGGGATGGTAGAAGGGATTCATGGGGATCGCGGAAGGCCGGGTGGAAAGCCCGGGGAGAAAACGACAGGATGGCACGCGGAGCCAAGCAGGAAATGTGCCCGGATCCGGGCCGGACGCCGCTCCCAGGTCACTCCTCGGGCGGGAGAATCCCCAAGTCTACCATGAATCGGTCCGCCGCGCCAATTGTGGCTTCGAAGCGGTCGTGGCTGACGTTGAAATTGAAGAAGCTGTGGTCCGCGCGCTCGAAGTCGATCAGGCGGCACCGGTTGCCCCAGAAGCGCAATTTTTTCTGGAACCGCTCGATGTCGGCGACCTC
>CBFGOB010000302.1:0-3908 GCA_965650215.1 uncultured bacterium
TGCTTTTCCACGTCACCGAGCACAAAGGGATTGCTGAGCATCAGCGGATGCATCAGGACCGGATAGACCCGGTTGTCGGCGCGCGGCCAGCGGGAGCTGGTTGAGGGAAGGATCATCAGGTCAAAAGGCGTGCGGTAGGAAACAACCGGCATCTTGCCGAGCCGGTGTTCGGTGGCCTGCAGCCGCTTGAGGAAGTCGCTGCCGGGGCGCATCTGGAATGCGCCTTTGCTTGGGTAGCATTTGGCCATGTGGGTGCCGGCATGCGGCGAGGCGATGGTGATGAGTTGTTGGCAGCGCCCGGCCCCGCCAAGGTCCTGGAGGTAGTAGCGGCTGACCAAACCGCCCATGCTGAATCCCACCACGGAAATCTTTTCATCCGGGCCATAGGCGGCATCGATCTGCTGCTTCATTTGATGTGCGAGGGCCTCGAGTCCGTCGCGGGCATCGCTGGGGCTGAGGCGCACGGTCAGGCAGGCGATGTTCTGCCTCGCCAGCCGCTTGCGCAGCGTGGCGTAGGCATTGCCCTTTTCAAAAAAGCCGTGAACCAGGACGACCTTCATCCGTGGGTTGCTGGGGATCGTTTCGCGGCCTTGGAAACGCAATGCACGGGTGTGGCGTTCCGCTTCGCCGCGGGCGGCTGGCGCCAGCAGGAGTCCGAGAAGAGCCAGGAGTAAAGGCTTCATCGGGGGCTTGCGGATCAGCCGGGCGGCCACGTGAGGGGTCTGCCGCCCAGAAGGTGGACGTGGAGATGGGGAACCGCTTCACCGCCGTCCTTGCCGTGGTTGATGACGAGCCGGTAGCCGGACCCGGCGATGCCTTGCTGGCGGGCGACCGTGGCCGCCGTCACCAGCAGGTGGCCGAGAATGCCGGCATCCTCGGGGGCGGCTTCGCCAATCCGGGGAATGGCTTTGCAGGGTACGACCAGGATGTGCACCGGGGCTTGCGGGGCGATGTCGCGAAAGGCGATGCAGGTCTCATCGCGATGGACGATGTCGGCGGGGATCTCCCCGTCGCGGATTTTTTCGAAAAGCGTCTTGTCGGCCATGGACAGTGACGATGCCTGCTGCTGCCGGGGGATCAAGCAAATGCATGCGGTCGCCGGTGGCCGGACACAAAAAAACGGATGCCTCATGGCATCCGTTCCATGGCTTTCGCGGGAACCCGGAAAAGATTTATTCTCCGGAATCGGTGTCCTCGGCAGCGGGGGCGTTCGAGAAGCGCCAGCGGATCTTGTTGCGCTTGGAGGCGGAGCGGAGCTTGCGCGCCTTGCGCTCGGTGGGAGTCTCGAATGCGCGGCGGCGGCGCATTTCTTCAAGGATGCCTTCGGCATCCAGCTTGGACTTGAGGCGTTTGAGAGCACGATCGACGGGCTCGCCTTTTTTGAGAGTCACTCCACGCATGCGATGTTCTTTGGTTGTTGGTGATTGGGGTTCCGGAAATGTCGGGGCGCGGTTGATCGGCTTTTGGCCCCGGCTTGTCAAGGCGGAACTCATGGGAATCCACAAAAAGGAGGTTGCGGTCTGAAATGACCTGCGCTACTGAAGAGGTGTTTCCGGGCACCGGTGTTTTTCTCCCCACAGGATTTTCGCTGCCCATCCTCCCACGTTTCTTTCATTTTGCATGTATCGCATTCCATTTGACCGCGTGAACTGGATCACCAGTTCCTTCCTGATCGGCACCGCCCTGATCGCCCTTGTCGGCCTTCCGTTCTACCTCTGGCATTTCGGCCTCGATCTCTTCCAGGTGTCGATGTTCCTGTTTTACCTGGTGGCGACGATGATGAGCATCACCCTCGGCTACCACCGCCTGTTTTCGCACCTTTCCTTCAAGGCCAAGTTGCCGGTGCGTTTGTTCACCCTCGTGTTCGGTGCCTGTGCGTTCGAGAACTCCTGCCTCGATTGGGCCTCCGACCACCGCCGTCATCACAAGCACGTCGACCACGACGGGGACCCCTACGACATTTCCAAAGGCTTCATGTGGGCCCACATCGGTTGGCTGATGTTCAAGCTCAACCCGGAGCCGCCGATGGACAACGTCAATGACCTCCGCAAGGACAAGCTGGTGATGTGGCAATACCGCTACGTGCACTGGATCGGGTTCATCGTCGGTTTGGTGCTGCCCGCGCTGCTTGGTTACGCCTGGAACGCCTACCAAGGCCTCGACCCCTGGGTTGGTGCCTTGGGCGGTTTCCTGATTGCAGGAGTGGCCCGCATCGTGGTGGCCCAGCACTGCACGTTTTTCATCAACTCGCTTTGCCACACGATCGGCAGGCAGCCCTACTCCTCCAGCCACAGCGCACGTGACAGTGCCCTCATGGCCTTCCTTACGTTTGGCGAGGGTTACCACAACTACCATCACGAGTTCCAACACGACTACCGCAACGGCGTGAAGCCCTGGCAATGGGACCCCACGAAGTGGGCGATCTGGACGATGTCGAAGCTCGGGCTGGTGCAGGATCTGCGCCGCGTTCCGGACAGCAAGATCCTGCTGGCCGAAATGCGCGAGGCGCGGCTGCGCGCCGAAGAACACCTGAAGGAGCTCGCCGAGCACGGTCCGGGACCGGCCCAACGGGTCAGGGACGCGGTGCATGAACTCGTCGAGCGCCTGAGCGCCAATTACCATGAGCTCGAGCGGCTGATGGCGGAACGTGCCCAGTTGTCCCGCGAGGCGCTCCAGCAGTGGCAGGACGAGACGCGTCGGACGATGCGCGAGATCAAGCAGATGGTTGCGGCTTTGCCCGATCTGGCTTGAGCCATCTCATTCAGGACGGGCTGAAGTTTTTCAGCAGGCCTTCGCAGCCGTCGTTCAGAAGGTCGATCACGTGGTCAAATCCGCGCTGTCCGCCGTAGTACGGGTCAGGGATGTGGCTGGCTTGATCATGCTGCAGGTAGCTGACGAATGGGCGGATTTTGTGATGATGCCGGCCGTGGGGGTCGAGTTCGCGCACATCGCTGTGGTTTCCCTGGTCCATGGTCAGGATGAGGTCGAAGTGATCCAGGTCACTGGCCTTGATTTGTCGGGAACGGCCGACGACTGGAAATCCGCGGCGCTCCAGCGACTCGCACATCCGGGGGTCGGGAGGCTTGCCGGCGTGGAATCCGATGGTACCCGCGGAATCGACTTCGAAGTCATCCGAACGTCCGGCCTCGGCGATCCGGTGGCGGAAGATGATTTCAGCGGCGGGCGAGCGGCAGATGTTGCCGAGGCAGACGAAAAGGATGCGGTGGGGCTTTGGCACTCGCCCGGGTAATCGCCTGCGCCGGGAGTCCTGACAATGCGAAAATCCGGTTCGGGGGCTTCGGTGGGAATCCTCCCTTGGCGGGACCGGTGGATTGTGGCCTGATGCCCGGGTGTCAGGCATGCCCCGCCTTCGTCTTCATTTGTTTCCGCGCGCGGAGACTGCGGTCCGCCGTGGTCATCCGTGGGTCTATGGCGACAGCATCAAGAGCCAGAACCGCGAGGGTGCTGTCGGGGACTTGGCGGTGGTGTATGACCGGAGCGACCGCTTTTTGGGGCTTGGTCTTTTTGATCCGGACTCGCCGATCCGGGTGCGGATGCTGCATGTCGGCAAGGCCATCAGTGTGGATCGCGCCTGGTGGCGGGCGCGCATGCAGTGCTGCTGCGAGGCGCGCATGGCTTCCTTGTGGTGCGAGACGACCACCGGGGTCCGGATGATCAATGGCGAGAGCGAGGGCTTTCCGGGACTGGTGCTCGACCGCTATGACGAGACTCTGGTGGTGAAGCTTTACACTGCGGCTTGGCTGCCGCACTGGGCGGAGATCGAGGCCCTGATCCGCGAGGTGTTTGGCGGACGATTCCTGGTGCTGCGGATGAGCCGCAACATCCAGCAGCAGGCGAAGGCAATCTGGGGATTGGAAGAGGGGTTCCGCGGTGAAAGCGGGATGGAC
>CBFGOB010000303.1:0-3863 GCA_965650215.1 uncultured bacterium
ATGTTCCGCAGGTGCTTACGGCACGTCGGTGCGGAATGGCGAGGCAGGCAGGCCTACGCTGCACTTCACTTCTTCAAGCCATACACCTTCTCCGCGTTGCCGCGGTAAATCTTGTGGCGGACCTCATCCGGCAGATCGAGCTCCTCAAAAAAGGTATACATCAGGTCCAACTGCTGGTTTTTCTTCCCGAATGACCACCATCCCTCATCCGTCGCCCACAGGATCTTGTCCTGGTTGCGGATCAAAAACTCACGGGCATACTTGCGATCGCGGTTGAGCACATTGATCACCACGCTCCCCGACATGTCGGCATACAGGTTCGGATGCTCCTGCAGCTGACGATCACAGGTGCCATTCTGAAACTGCCTCCACCAGTAGGCATGGGCCACGACCTTGCACTTCGGAAACATCTTCAAGACCCGGTCCACCCGCGCCATGCCGGGTTCAACCATGTTCTTGTTCTGGTCGATGTGGAACATCACGGGCAAACCGACTTTCTCGCAAGCCTCATACAGCATCAGGTTCTTCGGATCATCGAACATCAGATCCACTCCATAATGCTCGCCGAAAGCCACCGCACCGTCGGCAATCTCACGCTTCAAGATCGCAACCGCCTCGTCAACCGTCGCCACCTCGCCCGGATCGATCAAGGCCATGCGGTCGATCCTGCCCTTGTAAGGCCGGAAGTTTTCCAACATCTGCCGGCGCTCCTCCTCGTTCTGCGGACGCGATCCCTTGTGGCTGAGGGGGCTGACAATGCAGCGTTCCACGTTGCGCTCTTCCATCCACTTCGCCACCGCGGCCAGTCCCTCCGGAGTCACGGACATGGCGTGCACATGCGGGTCGATGAACTTGATGTCACTCGGCGGCTTGGCCGGCGCCACGGATGCGAGACCGGCCTGCAGGCGGATCATTTGCTCGGCATATCGCTCACCCAACAGGATCTGGCTGCGGGTGTCGAAGTGCGTTCCGTCAAACGTGGACAGCCCCTCCGCACTCACGCAGGCGCTGGCGTGCACGGCCTCGGGAAGCTTGGCAATCTGACGGTTGATTTCACCATCCTTGAAAATCTGACCCGCGACAAATGGCAGGCGGGTGTCATTGAAATCGGAGCGCAGGTTGCCAACCAGGGTCATGAGCTTGTCGAGATAAGCCCCGGCATCATTCTGATCGCTTTCCCCCTGATGCCACAGCACTCCCTTGAGCGTACCATGACGCATCGCGGCTTTCGTGCGCTTGCGCGCACCCCAGTAAAGCTCGGACTTGCCAAGCCACTCGTCGATACGGGTGCCGCCGCGGGCGTTGACGATCAGGCCGATCGACGCCGACTTGTCCTGCTCGAGCATCTTGCGGACAAAACTCCAACCCGGGCCGAGTTTCTGCATCGCAAGATCCTTCCGCACCGAAGAATGGCGGTTGAGGGGATTGCGGGCAGGCTCCCACTCGTTCTTGTCGTTGAGCAGGTAACAACGGTCGATGATGTCGACCGCATCGGCCGGAATCTCCGCACGGCCGGCCATGTTCGACTGGCCGATGAGCAGATAGAGATGCAGGTTTTGCGGAACCGCCGGCACCTCAGCCGCCGCGCGCCAAGGGGCCAGACCAAAAACCAAAACGACGGAAATCCCAAGTGCAAGACGGCTAAGCATGTTCATGTGGATCGCCAAGCTGACAAAACCAGTCCGACTTTCAACCCAGAATCCCCGTCCCGACCCGTGCCTGCAACGCATCAAGCCGCCGCAAGCCGTCTTCCTCTCCAAGGTCCAGAGCCGCTTCCCCTGTACAATCCAAGGGCGCCGGATCCCTTATTCCGGCGCCCTTGGGCACTCTTGGCAAGCCAATCGTGCTATCCCTTACGTTTCGAATCATAACCCGAAACGTCGCCGCAGCCATAACGCGATCACGTGGGCGGAATACAGGTAAGCACGCGACATTGCCAAGCCTCCAAAGAGACCACGGTGAAGCCAAGAATCAACATCCGGCTTCACCATGCTCCGACGCGATCAGTTGACCAGCACTTCGATCTGCTTCGGCTTTTTCGCCTCGCTCTTGCCCAGGCGGACCCGCAGGAGTCCATCTTTGAACTCGGCCGTCACCTGATCAGGATCGGCATCGTCCGGCAAGGAGAGGCTGCGGCTGAAGCTGCCATAACAGCGCTCGATGCGATGATAGGTCTTGTGCTTGTCTTCTTTTTCGAATTTGCGTTCACCACGGATGCTGAGAAGTCCGTTTTCCACGGTCACCTTCACGTCATCCTTGTTCACTTCGGGAATCTCCACCTTGACCAGGTATTCGTGCTCGTCCTCCACGATGTCGATCGTCGGTGTCCACTGGATCGTGGACAAGGCCTGGCGGCTTTCTGGAGTCGAGGGAGTCCCGAGATGCATCGCACGCAGGATGCGGTCCTGCATGCTTTCCAGTTCACGCAATGGATTCCAATTCGAGATGGTATTCATGAGTTGAGGATGGACAGGCAGGTTCGATTGTCCGCAACCCCACCCCGGCCCGTCCCGTTGACGGGATGGAAATGCGTGACCGCATGACTTGGAATCGAGAGATTCTTCTGCGGCCACATGTCAGCCTGCAAGATGCATGCCAGACCATCAAATCACTGATGATCAATAGTTTGCATAAAAACCACAATCCCAAAACCCGGTCAAATTGACACCCTCCGGCTCATCCTTTCGCAGCCAATCGTGCATTTTTGACGCAGGTAGAAACCGGCAGCACCCTGCCGCATCAGTGCGGCTTCTTGCCGCAGCCACACCCGCCGCCACAGCCGGCATTCTTGCGGCTCCGCCGCCAGCACCGCAGCATGAGCACCGCAGTGAGCGCGACAATTGCCAGGGCGGTGATTTCCTGCCAGTCCATGTCAGAATCCCATCAGACTGCCGATCTGGAAGACCAGCAATGACGCAACATACGCGAAGGCACTCATGAACACAAACTGCCCGACCGCCCATTTCCACGATCCCGACTCGCGCATCACCACGGCGCTGGTCGGCAGGCACTGCAAGGCGTAGATGAAAAACACCAGGATCGAGACCAGGGTCAGTGGACGGAACAAGGGCTCGCCATCCGGCCAGGTGGCGGCTGCTAGACGCTCGCGCAGGTGCTGGCGCGTCTCTTCCTCGCTATCCTCTTCCTCAACACGGAAAATCACGGCCAGCGACGCGTTGAAGACCTCACGGGCGGCAAACGAGGTCAGAATGGCCGTGCCGACCCTGCCGTCGAAGCCCAGAGGTTTGACCACCGGCTCGATGACCGCGCCGATCCGGCCCATCGCGCTGTGAGTCAGGGGATCCTGCTGCTCCTCATCCGGCTTCGGATAGGTGCTCAAGGCCCACAGCAAAATGGAAAGCCCGAGGATGATCGTTCCCGCCTTCGACACAAAGGACCAGCCGCGCTCGGCAACATGCCGGAAAATGTATGACCACTGGGGCTTGCGGTATGCCGGCAACTCGAGGATGAAATGATTCGGTTTTTCATCCGGCCCGAGCTTGCCGCGCAGCAAACGCGCGACCACGAAAGCGGTCATGGTGCCCAAAGTGTATATGCCGAACAGCACCAAGGCCTGCATCCAGCCGTGCTCCTTGCCCCCGAGGAGCATCGGCACGATCAGGAAGTAAACCGGCAAGCGCGCCGAACAGCTCATCCAGGGTGCGACGAAGATCGTCACCAAACGTTCCTTGGCCGAGCCGATCGTGCGGGTCGCCATCACCCCCGGAATCGCACATGCATAGGAACTGAACAAGGGCAGGAAGGCCTTGCCGCTCAGGCCGGCCTTCGACATCAGGCCATCCATCAGATAAGCCGCGCGCGCCATGTAGCCGGAGCTTTCCAGCACGCCGATGAAGAAAAAC